>DATGDX010000017.1:0-5529 GCA_035310665.1 Mycobacteriales bacterium
TCCTGCAGGCGCCGGCCCGCCTGCTCGCACAGGACGCGCAGCCGGCCGAGGCGTTCGGCGTACGCCGCGATCATGTCGTCCGACGGGGGAGCGGCGACCGCCCACCCGTCGCCGAGCCGCGCGACGCGGCTCAGGGCCGCCTCGGAATGTCCCCCGAACAGGATCGGGATCCGCCCGCCGGGAGCGGCGGGGGTCGGCTGCATCCCGACCGCCGGGTGTCGGTAGAACCGGCCGGCGAACTCGGGCGCGGTGCCCTGCCAGGCTGCCCGCAGGATCCCGACGTACTCCTCCAGCCTGCTCCCCCGCTGCTCGAACGGCACGCCGAGCGCCTCGAACTCCTCGCGCAACCACCCCGCGCCGACGCCGAGGACCACGCGCCCGCCCGACAACCGGTCGATCGTCGCGATCTGCTTGGCGAGCAGCAACGGGGGGCGCAGCATCGGGACCAGCACCGCGGTGCCGATGCGCACCCGGGTGGTCACCGCCGCGACGTGGGCGAGCACCGCGAGGGGCTCGTAGAAGTCGTCCTCGGGGTCGACGCCGTACCGGCCGTCCATCGAGTAGGGGTAGCGCGAGTCGACGGTGAGCGGCGTGACGACGTGGTCGTACACCCAGACCGAGTGCAGCCCGTGCTCGTCCGCGAAACGGGCGACGGACAGCACCGCGTCCGGAGCGGCGTTCTTGCCCAGGGTCGGCAGGTGCAGCGCGAGCTTCACGGCTCGACCGTACGTGAGTCGCCGACCCGCGCTGTGGGGGCCCGCGTTTGTGGGGGCCCGCGTTTGTGGGGGCGCCGCGCCGCGGCGACTGGCAGACTCGGCGGCGTGCGTGAGGTCACCGATCCCGCCGTGGCGGCGGCGCTGCGCGAACTGGCGCGCGAGGATCCGGCGGTGGCGGACATCGCGACCGCCGCGCTGCAGGCGCTGACCTCGGAGGGGGGCCTGGAGTCGATCACCCAGTACGGCCTGCAGGAGTGGCTGTGGTGCCAGCTGCCGGTCGCGTTCCCGGCGGACGAGGACGCCCAGGGCGCGCAGGCGAGCGCCGCCGCGCTCGCGCGGCTGCTGGCGATGGTGGGGCTCCCGCGCTACGCGGCGGTGTGCGCGTCGCAGACGACGCGGGAGGTGCTCGCTGCCTACGACCGCGGCGAGTCCGCGGGCCGCGCGGCGTCCCGCCGGGCGATGGGCTCCTCCGGGGTCGTGCCGCCGGACGTCCCGGAGCTGGCGTGGGGGGACGTGATGGGGACGGCCGAGGTGGCCGCCTACTACACCTGCGCCGCGGCATTGGAGATCGCGATCGAGGGGGGCGCGTTCGCTCCCGGTGCTCGCGGGTGGCGTACGGCGCAGCAGGGGGCAACCCGCGCGCACCTGCTCCGCCCCCGCCCCGACCTCGGCGGCGAGTGCTGGCTGGACCGCGTCCTCGCGGAGCGGGTCGAGCGCTGGCTCGGCTCCCGCGGTGGCGCCCGCCGCCAGTTGCTGGCGGCCCTGGGCGACCAGCTGCTCGGGCCGTCGCTCCCGGCGCCGGAGGACGCCGCCGCGCACGTCGCACCGGTGCGCTGGCTGCTCGATCGCGCCGCGGACGGGGTGGAGTTGACCCAGACGGATCGGCTGCGCCCGGCGGTCGTCACCGAGTTCGCCGAGGCGTTCGGCTGGGACGACGTGCCCGGCAAGCGGCGCCTCGAGGACGACGTGGTCGAGGTCCGTACGGCGCGTGACCTCGCGCGGCGCACCGGCGCGCTGCGGCGGTCCGGGCGACGGCTCGCGCTCACCGCGACCGGGCGCCGGCTGGCCGGCGATCCCGCGGCGCTGTGGCAGAGGCTGGCTACGCACCTGGTCGGCGACGGGTTCCGCGGCGCGGTGGAGGAGCTGGCGCTCGCCGCGATCGTCACCCGGACCGGGACCGGGACCATCGTCAGCGACGCCGGCGACGACAGCGAGGACGGGGTCGCGGACGTGGTGACCGCGGCGGTGGTCGGCGAAGGCTGGCGAGACCAGGACGGCACGGCCCCGGACACCCGCGTCGTGCGCTGGACGCTGGTGGACCTGCACTGGGCGCTCGAAGTCCTCGGCCTGCTCGACGTGCCGCCCGGCTCCCCGAGGTGGTCGTGGTCCTGGCGGCTCAACCCGGCCGGACGCCGGGCAGCGCTCGCCGCGCTACGTGCCCGCGCCACCCGGCCGCGCCGCACGCCGCGCGACCGGGCCTGACCACCCGGCGCCTGCTACCGCCCCCGCGCCTGCTAGGGAGAGCCGCGGTCAGGACTTGGCGCGCAATCGGGCGATGCCGCGGGTCTTGCGGGGAAGTGCGAACCTGATGGTGATCTCCGCCCCGTCGGGGGTGATCTGGGCATGCGCGCCGCAGTGCCGCGTGCGCCGGCGGAGCTGCAGGAGCAGGTCCTCGACCAGCGGAGACCCGGCGGTCCACGCCGTCTCGGGCAGGGTGGACGTGTGCACGTGGACGCTCACCTGAGCGGCCCTGCCGTCGCGATGGGCGCCCAGGCGCACCGGTCGGTCCGTGTGCGCCAGCGCGCTGGAGAGCACCTCCGACGTCATCGTGATCGCGGCCTCGCGGTCCCACTCGTCTCCTCCGGCCTGCAGGACCTCACTGATCCATGCGCGAGTCGTAGACCCGGCCTGAGGTGGCGGTCGGTCGAGGAGGAATCCAGTCATTCGGCGTCTCCGGGAACAAGGGAGGGGCCGCACCCCTCCGTGGGCACCGCGTGGGCCGCGACGCGTCCGCTCGAGCGGAAGGCGTTGGGCTGCTCCCGTGGCGTGGTCAGTGACGTTCACGGTGTTCTGGACGGTCGTGATTCTCGCGGCCGAAGAGGGGATCCCCGTGTTCGGCGCGTTAAGGGGTTGGCAAAAAATCAAGATACCGATGAGAAGCGGCGACAAGCGGCCACGATTGGGATCGCCGGCGCCGTGGTGCCGTGGCGGTTACTACCGCGTCAGTCTCGCGCGGATCTCCGGCACGTAGTCGTCGAACCGGTCCGTGACCGCGTCGAGACCCACCTCGCGGTCGATCGCCGCGGCCGGCATCCGCTCGAGCAGGAACGCGATCGTCTCCTCGACCAGCCGCTGCTCGTCGAGGTCCACGATGCCGAGGTCGTCGACGAGCTGCTCGTCGACGCGCACCCGGTGCCCCGTGACCGTGCCACCCTCGGAGATCTCGACGCCGTACTCGTGTTCCGCCATCGGCACGACCCGAACCTGCTCGCTCACGTCGAGCTCGCCTCGTCCACCTCGTCCGCGACCAGGGCGAGCGCGGCGTACCCGACGACCCGTCGCGGCTCACCCGCCGTGTCCGCGGAGGTGCGCATGTCGAGCAGGTGGAACCGCGCGCCGCGCCGGCGGGCCCACGCCAGGAGCCCCCGCAACGCGAAGTGCCCACAGGCGTCGCCGGCGCGGATCGCCGCCGGGTCGCGGTCGACGACCGCGTCGACGGTGCGCCGGTCGAGCCGCCGGGCGGTCGCGACGTCGTGGTAGTGGCTGAGGTCGGTGCTCACGAGCACGAGGGTTCCAGGGCTCGCGGTGACCGCGTCGAGCAGGTCCGCGACCGCGGACGGCTCGGTGACGCCGACGGCCACCGGCAGCACCGTGCAGGCGGGGAACACCCGTTGCACGAACGGCAGCTGCACCTCGCAAGCGTGCTCCCGGGCGTGCGGCCCGTCGTCGCGGGCGACGGAGTCCGGCACGCCGGCGCGGTCGACGGGCACCTCGCCGAGCGGAGTCGCCCAGCGGTCCGCCTCCGGCACGGCCATGCCATCGAGCGGCACGACGTGCGACGGCCCGAGGATCGCCACCCGGCGGACCGGGAGGCCGGGCAGCAGGGCGTACCCCGTGGCGGCGACCGGGCCGGAGTAGACGTAGCCGGCGTGCGGTACGACGAGTGCCGAGGGGGCCCCGTCGAGCGCCGGCGGGCGGCCCCGCCGCACGAACAGGTCCACGAGGTGGGCGAGCTCGCCGGCGTCGGCGGAGTAGAAGGAGCCGGCCGCGGCCGGCGGGCGGACGCGCGTCACCGCGCAGCCCCAGTCACCGGGCGCCCCCAGTCACCGGGCGCGGAGCAGGACCGGGAGCCGGTGCGCCCCCCAGCTGTCGGCCGGGCCGTCGAACCGTCCGGGGATCCGCGTGCCGCACTCGACGCAGCACCCGTCGTCGGTGAGCCCGTAGCGCTCGATGAGGTACCAGTCCCGCACGATCGCCGGGGCGGCGCACCTGGGGCAGTACGTCGTGCCACCCGCCGGGTCGTGCACGTTGCCGGTGTAGACGTGGTGCAGCCCGTTGCCGAGGGCGATCCGCCGGGCCCGCGACAGCGTCGCGGGCGGGGTCGGCGGCACGTCGGTCATCCTGAAGTCCGGGTGGAAGGCCGTGAAGTGCAGCGGGACGTCCACCCCGAGGTGGTCCGCCACCCACCCGGAGAGCGCGTCGATCTCGCCGTCCGAGTCGTTGTGCCCCGGGATGAGCAACGTCGTGATCTCGAACCACACGTCGGTCTCGTGGCGCAGGTAGGTCAGGGTGTCGAGCACCGGCTGCAGCCGCGCGGACGAGACCTGCCGGTAGAAGTCGTCGGTGAACGCCTTCAGGTCGATGTTCGCCGCGTCCATGTGTGCGTAGAAGTCGCGCCGCGGCCGGTCGCACATGAACCCCGCGGACACCGCGACCGTCCGGATGCCCCGCGCGCGGCAGGCGTCGGCGACGTCGACGGCGTACTCCAGGAACACCACGGGGTCGTTGTAGGTGAACGCGACGCTGCGGCAGCCGAGCTCGACCGCCGCCTGCGCGAGCGCCTCCGGCGAGACGGCGTCGGACAGCCGCGCGGTCTCCCGGGACTTGGAGATGTCCCAGTTCTGGCAGAACCGGCAGGCCAGGTTGCACCCCGCGGTGCCGAACGAGAGCACCGCGCTGCCCGGCAGGAAGTGGTTGAGCGGCTTCTTCTCGATCGGGTCGACGCAGAACCCGCTGGACCGGCCGTAGGTCGTGAGGACGATCTGGTCACCGGCGCGGCCGCGCACGAAGCACAGCCCGCGCTGGCCCTCGTGCAGCCGGCAGGCGCGAGGGCAGACGTCGCACTGCACGCGCCCGTCGTCGAGGCGGTGCCAGTACGCCGTCGGGACCGTGTAGGGGTCGTCGAGCCGGACGTCCTCGGCCATGGCTCCACGGTATGCCCACATTCACGGACTACTAGACCCCACACCGCCTCGTCAGACCCCTGGGGTGGCCGTGTCCACCCCTGAGGCACCTACCGGGCTGACGCCGATCGGGCCATCGTTCACATGACCCGGTCACGATTCCGACCTGAGGGCGGGAGCAGACGGCGCCTCTAGAGGGCTACTGCTGGAGCTCGTGCTCTTCCCACGGCTGAGGCTCTGCAACTCGTGATCGCACTCCACACCGCAACAGCCAGACCTCGGCGAGAGGGAAGGGAGCGGAGTTCGGTGAAGCAGCTCACCACCCCCGACCTGGAACGGTTATTCGCTCGGGTTGCGACCGGAGCCTATTCCTGCCTCGAATACCAAGGCATCTCCGTGGGCTTCCACAG
>DATGDX010000018.1:0-3569 GCA_035310665.1 Mycobacteriales bacterium
CGACGGCCTCGACGACGGTGGCGCGGGCGCCCTCGTCATGCCGGGTCAGCGCGGCGCGCCGCTCCCACAGGTCGTCGATCTCCTTCGGAAGCGGGCTGTCCGTCATGCGGCACAGGGTAGGGGGGCCGTCCGCCAGAAACCGGCGCGACCGCGGCGGGCGATCGCGGCGCGGGAACGGGGACGGAACGGATCAGGAGAGCAGCCGCGCGGCCGCCGCGGCGATGCGCTCGTCGGTCGCGGTCAGCGCGACCCGGACGTGCCGGGCGCCGGCGAGGCCGTAGAACTCGCCGGGCGCCACGAGGATGCCGCAACGGGCGAGCCAGGCGAGCGAGTCCCAGCACGACTCCCCGCGGGTGCCCCACAGGTACAGGCCGCCCTGCGAGTGCTCGATCGTGAATCCGGCGGCGGTGAGCGCGGGAACGAGGGCGTCCCGCCGCGACCGGTACCGCGCGCGCTGGTCGGCGACGTGCGCGTCGTCGTCGAGCGCGGCGACCGCGGCCGCCTGCACCGGCGCGGGGACCATCATCCCGGCGTGCCGGCGCACCTCGAGCAACCGCGCGACGAGGGCCGGGTCGCCGGCGACGAACCCGACGCGGTAACCGGCGAGGTTGGAGCGCTTCGACAGCGAGTGGACGGCGAGCAGCCCGTCGACCACCCCGTCGCACACGGCGTGGTCCAGCACCGACACCGGCTCGGCGTCCCAGCCGAACTCGACGTAGCACTCGTCGCTGACCAGCACGCACCCACGTTCCCGCGCCCACGCCACGAGCTTGCGCAGGTGCGCGACCGGGAGGACCTGGCCCGTCGGGTTGGACGGCGAGTTCAGCCACAGCAGCCGGACCGGGGCCGGGCCGAGCTGCACCAGCCCGTCGGTGGCGACCGGCGAGGCCCCGGCGAGCCGGGCGCCGACGTCGTACGTCGGGTAGGCCAGCGCCGGGAAGGCCACCACGTCCCCGGGCCCGAGGCCGAGCAGGGTTGGCAGCCACGCGACGAACTCCTTCGACCCGATCGTCGGCAGCACGGCGACCGGGTCGAGACCACACACGCCGAGGCGGCGGGCGAGCCAGCGGGCGGCGGCGTCCCGCAAGTGGGGCGTCCCGGCGGTGGCCGGGTAGCCGGGCGCGTCGGCGGCGGCGGCGAGCGCCCGCCGCACCACGTCCGGGGTGGGATCGACCGGGGTCCCGACGGACAGGTCGACCATCCCGTCGGGGTGGGCGCGCGCCTGGGCGTCGAACGGTGCGAGCCGGTCCCAGGGAAACTCCGGCAACGCGACCGGCGCCGTCGCCCCGCGCGGGGGTGACGGCGGCGGTGACGTCGGGCTCAGGTGGCGTCGCCGCGCGGTGGAAGGGCCGCGATCAGCGGGTGGTCCTTGTCGAGCGGTCCGAGCTTCGACGCGCCCCCGGGCGACCCGAGGTCGTCGAAGAACTCGACGTTGGCCTTGTAGTAGTCCTTCCACTGCTCCGGGACGTCGTCCTCGTAGAAGATCGCTTCGACGGGGCACGCCGGCTCGCAGGCCCCGCAGTCCACGCACTCGTCCGGGTGGATATACAGGCTGCGCTCCCCCTCGTAGATGCAGTCGACGGGGCACTCCTCCACACACGCCCTGTCCTTGACGTCCACGCAGGGCTCGGCGATCACGTAGGTCACGTCCGGGTCCTCCTCGGCATGGGACCCCCTCCCGTGGGGGCTCGCCTAGTATTCCCACGCATCGCGCATCGCCACGCAAGTGGGTGGGTGCCCGGCAGGCGGGCTGCTGACGGGCAGCAGGTCCGCGCTCGGCGCGCACCAGTGCTGCCCGGCATGGCCAGTGCTGCCCGGCATATCCTGCGCGCATGCTCCGGCTGTACGACACGCGGGCGCGCCGGGTGGTGCAGGTCGGGCCGGCCGACGGGCGGCAGCTGAAGGTCTACGCCTGCGGGCCCACGGTCTACCGCTACGCCCACGTCGGCAACCTGCGCACCTACCTGCTCGGCGACCTGGTGCGACGGATCGCCGAAGCGGCGAGGGTCCGCACCACCGTCGTCCAGAACATCACGGACGTCGGTCACCTGGCCGACGACACGGCGGTCGACGCGACCGGCGAGGACAAGGTGCTGGCGCAGGCCCGTGCCGAGGGGAAGACCGCCCAGGACCTGGCCCGGTTCTACGAGGCCGCCTTCCACCGCGACCTGGCCGCGCTCAACGTGCGTCCGGCCGACGCCTACCCGCGCGCCTCCGAGTCGATCCCCCTGATGGTCGACCTCGTCGCCCGGCTGCTCGAGCGGGGCCACGCCTACGTGGGCGGTGACCGGTCGGTGTTCTTCGCCGCGCGCTCGTTCCCGTCGTACGGCGAGATCTCCGGCAATCGTCTCGACGACCTGCAGCCCGGACACCGGGTCGAGGGGACCGACCCCGCGAAGCGGTTCCACGGCGACTGGACGTTGTGGCGCCGGGCGGGGGCCAACCGGGCGATGGTGTGGCCGTCGCCGTGGGGGCCGGGCTTTCCGGGATGGCACGTGGAATGCTCCGCGATGTCTCTGCACCACCTCGGGCACTCGATCGACCTGCACCTCGGCGGCACCGACCTGCGCTTCCCGCACCACGAGAACGAGCGGGCCCAGACGTCGTCGGCCGTCGGCCACGAGGTCGTGCGGCACTGGGTGCACGGCGAGCACCTGCTCTTCGAGGGCCGCAAGATGGCCAAGTCGACCGGCAACGTCGTGCTGCTGTCCGACGTCGCGGCCCGCGGGCTCGACCCGCTCGCGCTGCGGCTGGCCTTCCTGGCGGCGCGCTACCGCACCCAGCTCGACCTGACCTGGGCTGCGCTGGAGGCGGCGGACCGGACGCTGCGCCGCTGGCGGACCCGCATGGCCGAGTGGGCCGAGGCGCCGAGCGCGCGGATGGACGCCCGCGCGCGGCGCGAGGTCGAGGACGCGTTCACCGACGACCTCGACACCCCCGCCGCGCTGGAAGTGCTGCGGCGGCTCGAGAAGGCTCCCGGCGTGCCACCCGGGTCGAAGTTCGAGACGTTCGCCCACCTCGACCGGCTGTTCGGCCTCGACTTCGTCCGCGACGTCGGCCGGGCCGGGCCCGCTCTCCCGCCCGGCGCCGGGGAGCTGCTCGCGGCGCGCGCGACCGCGCGCGCCGCGAAGGACTGGGGCGCCAGCGACCGGCTGCGCGACGAGCTCGCCGCGCTGGGGGTGGCGGTGAGCGACACGTCCACCGGGCAGCGCTGGACGCTCGCGCGAACGTAGGCGCGGACCCCGTGTGTTCCACGTTCCACCCGGAGCCGTCGCCGAGCCCCGGCCCGCTCCCCGTCGTCAGCGCGCGAGATCGGCACGGACCCCGAGCAGCCGCACCGGGCGCCGCGCGGGGAACCGGTCGAGAGCGGCGACCGCGGCGCGCTCGATCGCGGTCGCGTCGACGCTCGGCGTCTCAAGCGGCTGACCACGGGTGTGGGTGGCGAACGGCGCGTACCGGACCTTGACGACGACGCGGGCCGCGGCCCGCCGCTCGCCCGCGAGGGCGTCGGCGAGCTGCCGGCTCAGCCGCACGAGCTCGCGGCGTACCTCGTCCCAGTCGTCGACGTT
>DATGDX010000019.1:0-7524 GCA_035310665.1 Mycobacteriales bacterium
CGACCCGGCGGTCACCGACGTGCTCGTGAACGCGCCGAGCGAGGTGTGGGTGGACCGGGGCGAGGGACTGGAACGAGCGGACGTGCGCTTCCCGGACGACCGAGCGGTCCGACGGCTGGCGCAGCGGCTGGCGGGCGCGACCGGGCGGCGGCTCGACGACGCGTCACCGTAAGTCGACGCGCGGCTCGCCGACGGGACCCGCGTGCACGCGGTCCTCCCGCCCATCGCACCCGCGGGCACCTGCCTGTCCCTGCGCGTGCCGCGGCGCCGTGCGTTCACCCTGGACGAGCTGGTGGCGGCGGGAGCGATTCCGCCGGCCGGCGCACCCGTGCTGTCCGCGATCGTCGCGGCCCGGCTCGCGTTCCTGGTCACGGGGGGCACTGGCAGCGGGAAGACGACCTTGCTGTCGATGATGCTCGGGCTGGTCGCCCCCGGCGAGCGGGTGCTGCTCGTCGAGGACTCCGCGGAACTCCGCCCGGAGCACCCGCACGTCGTCCGGTTGGAGGCCCGTCCGCCGAACCTGGAGGGCGCGGGCGCCGTGACCCTGCACACCCTGGTCCGCCAGGCCCTGCGCATGCGTCCCGACCGCGTGGTCGTCGGAGAGGTGCGGGGGGCCGGAGGTGGTCGACCTGTTGTCGGCGCTGAACACGGGCCACGAGGGCGGGTGCGGCACGCTGCACGCCAACCGCGCGGAGGACGTCCCTGCCCGGCTGGAGGCGCTCGGCACCGCCGCGGGGTTGTCGCGCTCCGCGGTCCACAGCCAACTCGCGGCCGCGCTGCACGCCGTGATCCATCTCGTTCGGGTCGGGGGGCGCCGGCGTGTCGCCGAGGTCGCGCTGCTCGAGAGGGGGATCGACGGGCTCGTCGTCGCGGTTCCCGCGTTGCGGTTTCCCGCCGACGGCGGGGTCGTCGCGGATCGCGGAGCCGACCGGCTGCGTGAGCTCATCGGGGCCGGCGCCGGACTCGACGTCTCTGCCTGGCCGTGACGGCGCCGCTCTGGGTGGCGCTGCTCGTGGGCGCCGCCGTCGTCGCCGCGGCGGGTCCGGCGATCCCGCGGGGACGCCTCCGCCGGGTGACCGCGTCGCCGTCCCTCGACGCGCGCGGCGGTCCGCGGCCCCCGGTCCCGGCGGTCGGCGTGCTCGTCGCGCTCGGGGTTGCGGTCGCCGCCGGGGCCGCCGCCGTCGGGCCCGCCGGCGCGCTCCTCGCCGGCCTCGCGGGTCTCGTCCTCCCCCGGTGGCGCGTCGCTGCGACGCGGCGCCGACAGGCCACCGCCGTACGAACGTCCCTCCCTGGTGCGTGCCGGACGTTCGCCGCCGAGCTGCGTGCCGGGCAGCCGGCCCCCGACGCGCTCGCGCTCGCCGCTCGGGACGCCGGGGACGAGCTCGCCCGGCTGCTCGAGCCCGCCGTTCGCGGCGCCCGGCTCGGGGGCGACGTCGCCGCCATGCTGCGCCTCGCCGCTGGCGAGCCCGGGGCGACGCGGCTGCGGGTCCTCGCCGCCGCGTGGTAGGTCAGCGCGGACAGCGGAGCGTCCCTCGCCGTGCTGGCCGAGCGGCTCGCGGTCGCGCTCGCGGACGAGGAACGGCACCGGCAGTTGGTGGCCGCGCAGCTGGCCGGCCCCCGAGCGAGCGCGCGCCTGCTGGCCGCCCTGCCCGTCGTCGGCGTGCTGCTCGGCGTCGCCCTGGGTGCGGACGCGCTGCGACTGCTCTTGCACACCCCCTGGGGACTCGCCTGTCTCTGCGCCGCGGTCGGGCTCGACGTCCTGGGACTGCTGTGGACCGAGCGCCTCGCCGCATCGGCTACGAGGGCGGGCGGATGACGCTCCTGGTCGCACTGTTCGCGGCGCTTTTCGCCGTCGTCCTGGTTCCCCCATCGGGCGCCGCGCGCCGGCGGCTGCGCGCGGTCACCGGCTCGCACGCGCGCTCGGCGAGCCGTCCGTCCTGGGCGACCCGGTCACCGCCGCGGCCCTCCGCCGGGCTTCGCGGCGGGCCCCGCCCCGCGCCGGGCCCGGGCCGCCACGCCGGCGCCTGCTCGTCGCGACAGTCGCCGGCATCGGTGTCGCGCTCGCCGTCGGCGGGGCGTCCGGCGTCGCCGCCGGGCTCGCCGCCGCCCTGGGCGCGTTCGTGGTCATCGGGCGGCTGGAGCCCCGCGCCGTCGCGCGGCGGCGTGAGCAGGTCGAGGCCGACCTCCCGGTGGCCCTCGACCTGCTTGCCGCCTGCGTGACCGCCGGCACCCCTCTTCCCGACGCCGTTGCGGCCGTTGCCCGCGCCGTCGGGGCCCGCTCGGAGCCGATCTCGACGCGGTCGTCGCGATGCTGCGCCTCGGGGGCGTCCCGCGGCCCGGTTAGTCCGGGCTGTCCGGAGGGCCGCTGGCCGGCCTGGGGCGTGTCCTGGCGCGCGTCGCCGACACCGGCGCCCCGCTCGCCGCCGCGCTCGGCGAGGCGGCGCGGGAGCAGCGGAAGCGGGCCAGGCTCACCGCGGAGGAACGGGCGCGCAGCGCGGGGGTCTATGCCGTCGCTCCGCTCGGGCTGTGCTTCCTGCCCGCGTTCGTGCTCGTCGGCGCCGTCCCAGTGGTCGCCGGGCTCCTGGCCACCGTCGTGTCCTGAGGCCGCGACCGCTCGACCGCTCCCGACCGCGCGAGGCGCGAGACTCGTTGTGCACCGCGGTCGCGAGCATCCCCAGCTTCGTCTCGGGACCGCCGCAGCCCCGCCCCACCGACCAGCCTGGACCGCGCGCCGCTCGTGCGGTGGCCTGCGCCGGCCGGCTCGCCGGCACCCGTCTCTTCCAGGAGGTCCAGTGTCCAAGCTCCCCGCCCACCTGCCCCTCGCACCCCTGCGTCTCGCGCAGCTGCGCCGGTCCGACGACGGGGTCGCGACGGCCGAATACGCGATGGCGACCGTGGCCGCCTGTGGCTTCGCCGGCATCCTCGCCACCCTGCTCAAGAGCAAGGAGGTGCAGCAGCTGCTCATGCACCTCATCCAGACCGCGCTCACCGCCATCGGGGTTCGGTGACGTCTCGGCGACCCGGCCCCGCACGCCCGGCCTCCGTGCCGGGCGCGCGGGGCGCCGAGGCGGGCAGCGTGACCGCCGAGACGGCGGTGCTCCTGCCCGGCCTCGTCGTCGTCCTCGTGCTCCTGCTGTGGGCGGTGCAGGCGGTCGTGGGGCAGCTGCGCTGCATCGACGCGGCGCGACTCGGCGCTCGCGCCGCCGCGCGCGGCGACCAGCCGGCCTCCGTCGTCGCGCTGGCGCGCCGCGCCGCGCCGTCCGGAGCAGTCGTCACGGTGACCCCCGGCGACGCTTTCGTCGTCGTCACGGTTCGCGCGCACGTCGGCGCCCTGCCTGTCTCCGGTGCCGTGCCGCGCGTTGCCGTCGTCGCCACCGCGAGCGCCCCGCGAGAGCCGGAGTGAGCAGGGCGGCGGGCGACCGCGGAAGCGCCGTGGTCTGGGTGCTCTGCCTGATCGCGCTGCTCTCCGCCGCCACCACGGTCGCGGTGGCCTACGCGACCGCGGTCGCGGTGCGGCACCGTGCGGACGCGGCGGCCGACCTTGCAGCCCTGGCCGCGGCGGCCGAGGCAACCGCAGGACCGGGCGCCGCGTGCCGGGCCGCCGCACGCACCGCGACCGTGAACGGCGCGTCGCTGCGGGGCTGCCTCCTCACGCACGGCACCGCGACCGTCACGGTCACCGCGCTCGGTCGCGGCCCGCTCGGGTCCGACCTCGTTGCGACGGGCTCGGCACGCGCCGGGCCGGCCGCGATACGGGCGCCCGCCGCGGTCGGCGTCGGCTCGTCCGGCTGAGCGAACGACGGGGTCGTTCGTCCAAAGCGCGGGAGGCGGAGGTGCCGAGGGTGGGCGCCTCAGCCCGAGGACGATGCCGAGCCGTCGGCGTCACTCGGCCCCGGCGCGTGTCGGCCGGTGGCAGGGGGCAGCGGGTCGGTCGGGTACGGGGAGGCCGGATATGGGGAGGCCGGGTGCGGGGAGGCCGGCGCGGCCGACGTGGACCCGGCCGACGTGGACCCGGCCGACGTCGCGCTCGTCGCGCTCGTCGTGGTCGACCGCATCGCGTGGTCGCCGGACGTGGCGCCGGCGGCTTCGGCGACCCCGGCGGCGGCCGCCGGGCCGCCGTCGCGCGAGGAGGCGGGCCCCGGCGTCGCGGACCCCGAGCGGCGAGCGCGCTCGTCCTCGAGCTCACGTCCCAGCCGTTCGTTCTCCCGGCGCAGCTCCGTCTCGCGCCGCCGCCGGTCTCTCGCCGTCCTCCGTTGCACGCGCCGCCGGCGCCAGGACCGCGCGAGCAGCGCCAACCCGAGCAGGGCCACGACGCCCGTCACCAGGCCGGCGACGAACACACCGGCGACGCTCAACCCCTCGATCGGGACGCCGAACACGGATGCGGGCGCGGCCTGCGCGCTGCTGCCCGCGACGACACCCGCGGTCAGCGCCCCCGCGGCGAGTAGCAGGAGAACTCCCAGGATCGCCATCGCCAGCCCCCTCGCGCGTGCGTCCGCTGACCGGATTACCCCGGTTACCGCGCGGCTACGCGGAGCGCGACAGCAGCGCGTCGAGCAGGCGCACCGCTCCCGCCTTGTCCAGGGGATCGTTGCCGTTGCCGCACTTCGCCGACTGCACGCATGATGGGCACCCGTCACTGCATGCGCACGCCGCGATCGCCTTCCTCGTCGCCGTGAGCCAGTCCCGCGCCCGGTGGAAGGCGCGCTCCGCGAACCCGGCTCCTCCCGGATGGCCGTCGTGGACGAAGACGGTGGGCATCCCGGTGTCGGGGTGGCACGGCGTCGACACCCCGCCGATGTCCCACCGGTCGCACGTCGCGACCAGCGGGAGCAGACCGATCGAGGCGTGCTCGGCCGCGTGCGCCGCCCCCGCCACCGCCGCCGGCCGGACACCCGCCGCGGCGACGACGTCGGCGTTCAGCGTCCACCACACCGCCCGCGTGCGCAGCTCGCGGGCGGGCAGGTCCAGCGGCCGTTCGCCCAGCACCTCCCCGGTGAGGAGGCGGCGCCGCTGGTAGGCGACCACCCGCGCGGTCACGTCGACGATCCCGAACGTGACCTTGCCGGCCTCCCACTGCTGGCTCTCCAGCGTGCGGACGACCGCGACGTCGGTCACCTCCCGGGCCACCGTGGTCACGTCCGGGTCGCCGGGCTCGACGAACGCCACGGCCTTGGCGAGGTCCAGCCGGCGGACGACGAACGTGGCGCCCTGGTGGAGGTACACCGCGCCCTCGTGCGCCAGCCGATCGGCGGATCCGGCTTCCACGGTCCCCAGCAAGCGGCCGGTCGCCTGCTCGACGATCCGCACCGCCGGGCCGCCGACGCCGCGCAGGTCCGCCAGGTCGCCCGCCCGTTCCCGCCGCGTCCAGAACCAGCCCGTCGGGCGCCTGCGCAGCAGCCCGCGCGCCCCGAGCTTCTCGAGCACCGCCGGTGCCGCGGGCCCGAACAGCTGCAGGTCCTCGTCGATCAGCGGCAGCTCGGCGGCGGCGGCGCACAGCTGCGGGCCGAGGACGTAGGGGTTGTCAGGGTCGAGCACCGTGGCCTCGACGGGCCGGGAGAAGATCGCAGACGGGTGGTGGACCAGGTAGGTGTCGAGCGGGTCGTCCCGGGCGACGAGGACCGCGAGAGCCCCTCGCCCCGACCGCCCGGCGCGACCCGCCTGCTGCCACAGCGACGCCAACGTCCCCGGCCATCCGGCGAGCACGACCGCGTCGAGCCCCGCGACGTCGACGCCGAGTTCGAGCGCGTTCGTCGCGGCGAGCCCGAGCAGGTCCCCGGACCGCAGGGACCGCTCCAGCGCCCGGCGCTCCTCCGGGAGGTAGCCCGCGCGGTACGCCGCGACGCGGCCGGCGAGCCGCGCGTCGACCTCACCCAGGGTGCGCCGCGCGGAGAGCGCGAGCGCCTCGGCGCCCCGTCGAGACCGGACGAACGCCACTGTGCGGACACCATCGATCGCCAGGGCGGCGAGCAGATCGGCGGCCTCGGCGGTGGCGGTGCGCCGCAGCGGGGCGCCCCGTTCGCCGCGCCGGCCCTCGGCCGGCGGCGGCTCCCACAGCACGAACGTCACCTCGCCGCGGGGCGACGCGTCGGCGGTGACCGCCACGAACGGGATCCCGACGAGCCGCGACGCCGAGATCGCCGGGTCCGAGACCGTGGCGGACGCGAGCACGAACACCGGCTGGGTGCCGTACCTCGCGCAGACCCGGCGCAACCGGCGCAGCACGTGGGCGACGTGGGAGCCGAAGACGCCGCGGTAGCCGTGGCACTCGTCGACGACGACGTACGCCAATCGGGACACGAACCGCCGCCACCGCGCGTGCCGCGGCAAGATCGCGTGGTGCAGCATGTCCGGGTTGGTGAGCACGAGGGTGGCGTGGGCGCGCACCCACTCCCGCTCCTCCCGCGAGGTGTCCCCGTCGAGCACCCCCGCGCGCACACCGGGCAGCGCGAGCGCGCACAGGGCACGTCCCTGGTCCGCGGCCAGCGCCTTCGTCGGGGACACGTAGAGCGCCGTCGCCTCGGACGAGAGCAGGGCGGACAGCACGGGGAGCTGGTAGGCGAGGGACTTTCCGGACGCGGTGCCCGTCGCCACGACGACGGACCGCCCCTCGTGCGCCTCGTGGGCCGCGTGGGCCTGGTGCTCCCAGGGAGCCGGGATCCCCGCGGCCCCGAGCGCGTCCACCAGCCGTGGTGGGACCCAGTCGGGCCATGGCGCGGGCCGCCCTGGGCGGGCACGGATGCGCTCGACGTGGGTCACCTGCCCGCGGTCCCGCGCAAACAGCACCCGGGCGAGCAGATCCTCGCTGTCCCTCGCGCGCACGGACCCGACAGCCACGGCGCGCCAGTCTGGCATCCGGTCCGCGCGCCGCGTGCCCAGTGCGCCGTCGTGGCGCGTTCCGGCGCGGCAGGCGGCCCGCACGGCGGCGTCGGTTGGACGCCGGGCCCGTTCCTGCGCTTGGATCCCCGCCGGCGGAGGCCGCCGCCACCGGCCGCCCGGCCGGCCACGCAGCCGCCTCCCAGCGGTCTCGTGGCCGGCGTCGGCACCGGCGTCGGAGCGCCAGCGGGGATCAGACGGGGATTAGAGACGCTCCCGGTGGGTAGCGCCCGAGCGGCGGTATCCTCCCGGCGCCGCCGCCGGCGTCCGAGTCCGCCGGACCGAACCGGTGCCCGCGGGGTGCCGCAGGACCTGTCGTACGGCGTGGAGGACCTTGTGGATCTGTCGTTGTCGACCCGCACCGAGGGTGACCGGACCGTCGTGACGGTGGGCGGAGAGATCGACGTCTACACCGCGCCGAAGCTGCGCGAGCAGCTCATCGACCTCGTCTCGAGCGGGAACTACCACTTGGTCGTCGACATGGAAAGCGTCGACTTCCTGGACTCGACCGGCCTCGGGGTCCTCGTCGGGGGGCTCAAGCGCGTGCGCGCCCACGACGGCTCGCTGCGTCTCGTCTGCACCCAGGAGCGCATTCTCAAGATCTTCCGGATCACCGGGCTGACCAAGGTCTTCCCGATTCACTCCTCG
>DATGDX010000020.1:0-1617 GCA_035310665.1 Mycobacteriales bacterium
TTACGAGCGGCTGCCGGAGCACTCCGAAGCCATGGTGAAGTGGGCGATGGTCGGCCTGATGGCCCGCCGGCTGGCTCCCGCCCCCGGGCGGCGCCCGTGGGAGCCCGCCAATCCTCGTGATCGATCTCAAACACGTTCTCACAGCAGCCGAGGAGGGGCGACCGGTTCGGGCGACGCCGGTCCGGTTGCCCGTCACCCCCGCCATCCGCCATGGGCCCAGGCAGCGAGGTCGGGTGGGACGAGCTCGGCGACCCGGTCGTAGTAGCGGCGCACGCCCTCCGCGTCGAGCAGCTCCGGCCACTGTCCGCTGCATCCGCGGTGAAAGAACTCGCGGGTATCGCGCCGGATGCGGTTGCCGACCTCGGGCACCAGGTCATACGCACGCTGCTTCATGCGGTGGAACGTGGCGCCGGCGGCGACCTCGCTCGCTCGGGCATTTGTGAGCTCGATCGCGAGCACGTCGGCGAGGCGCCGAAGCTCACCGGGCAGGTCTGCCAGGAGGTCGCTGTAGTGAAACAGGGCGACGTTCGGCTCCCCGCGCCGACTCCAGAAGGTCTGCAGGTGGTGGAGGATGTCGCGCAGACTCGGACCCATCGCGCTCGTGTCGCCGTACGCCCACTGCCAGAAGCGCTCCTTCGGGTCCGCCGGCGGCGGTGCGGGCGAAGGCCCCAGCTCGTCGAGGTCGTCGAGCCCCACTGCCTGAGCACGCGCCGCCAGGAAGGCGTCCACATCCAGGTTCGCCCGGTGATGCTCGCAGGAGACCGCCGCGTCGCGCGGGTCACGTCCCACGCAGAGGTAGGTGACACGCGTGTCGAATGGGAGCCCGTCGAGGGGCGTGTGCGTCTTGATGAAACGCCGGTGCTCCTGCGCGTCGAGGGTGGCAAGCACGGGGTCGAGCCGGTTGGCCTGCATGTCCAGCCACGGGGAGATCTCCGTCAGGGGACGGTCGAACTCGACCGAGTCGAACAGCAGCATCGCGCACAGGGTCTGCATCCAGGTCGTCCCGCTTTTCGGCGGCGTGCTGATCACGATATCCGCGTCGCGGAAACGGAAACCGGCCCAGCGAGCGCTGTCGGACACGACGCTGCGGTAGCGCCTCAGTCCGGTCACACCGTCACCGGTCACGCTGTCACCCCAGTTGTCCCCTTCGCGCGTCCACTCCGAGCGCTGCGCGTCCGGGTCACCACGTGGGCGCCGGGCACCGCGCCGCGCGACGGTGCCGACGGGGCGGCAGACGCGCTCAACTCCCCACCCGCCGCGCGGGTGATACGCCCCAGCGGTCCGCGACGAGCCGCTTGATCCCGACGGGGAAGTCCGATCCCGCCACCTGGTGCGCGGGCAGCAGCGCGAGCTGGGCCTCACGGTCACCGGCGAACGCGGCGCAGCAGCGTTCCGGCTCGGCGTTCGCCAGCGCGAGGATCGCCCCCGTGGCGCCGAGCGCGCCCGCCATGGTCAGCAGCGCGGACGAGCCGACGGAGACCGCGCCACCGTACGCCGCCAGCTCCGCGAGCAACCGCTCCGCGTCCCCGGAGGAGTCCTTCACACCGGCCACGGGCAGCTCCGGCAGCACCTCGACGGGGATTCCGGGCGGCGCGACCGCCGGGTACGAGTACGCGA
>DATGDX010000021.1:0-5909 GCA_035310665.1 Mycobacteriales bacterium
GCTGGTTCCCGACAGGCGTTGACCCGCAGCGGGGATGCGTGGTCAGGAACGCTCGACGTCCCCCGCACCGGTTTCCCGCTCTTGCTTCCGTTGACCCTCACGCTCGACCTGGTCACGAAACCGAACCTCCTACGGCTCGCACCGGTCGCTGTGCAGACGACGGTAATGGTCGAGCCGCCGGCAAGCCTGCCGTCCGTCGGGCCGGCCCGGCTCGTGCTCCCCGACGTCGTCGGAGCCGGGGACACCCGCGGCACCCTGCAGGTGCGCGGCAGCGACCAAGGGCCGACCGAGGTGTGCCTCGGACAACCCCGCCTGCACGGACCCCCTCAGGGGGGCGAGTTCGCGGTCTCGACGGGCCGGCGCTGCGTCGCCCTCGCCCGCGACGAGCGCACGTCGGTCACGCTGACCGTCGACCCCTCGGGCAAGGCGGACGGACTCGTCGAGGGCACCCTGCCGGTGGCTCTGCGCGGCTCACGCCCAAACGAGCGGGCCCGGCTCGACGTGCCCGTGCAGTTCGGCATGCGGCGGCCGGTGGACGAGGCCACCCGGTGGGAGCTGGTCGCCTTGCTCGTCGTCGTCGGGATGGTCGTCCCCCTGCTCGTCCTGTGGGCCGCCGGCCGCCAAGCCGCGCGGCTGCGCTTCGACGTCTTCACCGTCGCCGACATCCCGGTGGTCGTGACGGAGAACGGGCTACGGCGTGCTGGCGAGGACACGCCGCTGCGGCTCGACCCGGAGGACTTCGTCCACCAGCCGCCGCCGGACGAGCTGAGATGTCCGCTGACCACAGAGGTCGAGTTGCGGGCCCGTACACCGGCCCGCTCGTTCTTCGCTCCCGAGACGGTCGTCGAGGCGACGGACGGCCAACTGGTCGCGGGTCAACACGACGAGCGGCCCGTGCACCGCCGCCGGATGCGAATCCCGCTGGGCCAACCGGCGGCATGGCTCCTCGTCTGCGACGACCCACCGCCCCGGCCGAGCGGTGCGGACGGACAGCTGCCCGCGCGCCTGGTCGCATACAGGACGCAGGACGGCCCCGAGTCGCTGAGCCTGCTGCAGCAGTCGCTCGACGGATTCGGCCGATGGGACCGGGTCCTCGGGGGCCTGCGCCGGCAGGCGCCGCAGGAGGCAGCGACGGCTACCGGCTCTGGGCACACCCAATCGGTCCCCGACCACGACCCGCCCCCGGACTTTCTGTGAGAGGAGACGCATGTTCCGGCCCTTCCTCCTCGTTGGAATCGGCGGATCCGGCGGCAAGACGCTGCGGACGCTGCGGGAAGACCTCACACGCCGGCTGACCGAGGCGGGATGGAAGAACCCTCATTTCCCCCGCTGCTGGCAGATGCTGCACGTCGACGTCCCGTCGAGCCAGGACGGCGACGACGCGGACCTGCCCAAACAGCTGCCGATCGAGTGCTACCAGGGGCTGGTCGCACGCAACATCGTCTACCGGAACCTCGACGACACGCTCATCCGCCGCGCCGGCGCGGAGGCGCGCAACGGCCTCGCGGGATGGCGCCCCGAACCGCGGGAGGTGTCGATCCCGGTCGACAAGGGCGCCGGGCAGTACCGCGCGGTCGGCCGGCTCATCACGCTCGCCAGCCTCGCCCACGTCAAGGAGGGGCTCGAGCGGGCGATGGACGACCTGCAGAGCGCCGAAATCCCCGGCGAACTCGCCGACCTGTCCCGCGCCTTCGGCGCCGATCCGTCCGTCAACCCGCCGGCTCCGACCCCGATCGTCATCTCGTCGCTGGCGGGCGGGTCCGGCGCCGGCGCGGTCCTCGACGTCTGTGACGCGCTGCGCGCCCTGCGTCCGGCATGGGGCGACCACTCGATCGGGCTGCTGTTCGCCCCCGACGTGTTCGACGAGATCCCACCAGAGCTGCGCAAGGGGGTGCGCCCGAACGCGCTCGCCGCCTTGGCCGAGCTGCTGGCCGGCTTCTGGAACACCTCCGGTCCGTCGCCCGCCGACGACGCGCTGATGGCCCTCGGCGGCATCGCCGCCCCGAACGCGACACGGCTCGGCCCGCGCTACCCGATTCTCGTCGGAAAGCGCAACAGCAAGGTCGACTTCGGGACCCAGGTCGACGTGTACAAGGCGATGGGCCGCGCCCTGGGTGCCTGGCTCACCAGCGACCAGCTGCAGGACACCCTCGGCGCCTACTTCCAGACGAACTGGGTCGGGGCCGCGGGCGCGGTCCCCGACGACACGCCGTTGAAGACCCAGGGCCAGGAACCGCCGTTCTCGGCGCGCGGCTTCGCCCGCGTCAGCCTGGGCCGCGACCGGTTCCGCGAGTACGCCGCGCAGCGGCTGGCCAGGGAGGCGGTCGAGCGGGTGCTGCGCCGCCACCTCGAGCTGCTCGGACGAGAGGACCGCCGCAGCGACGAGGAGGTGCTGGCCGAACACGTCGACTACACGTTCGGGCCCTTCCTCGCGAAGACGGGGCTCAACGAACGCGGGCGGGAGCACAACGACGTCCTGCTCGCGCTGAAGCCCTCGGACCGGGACTCGCGGCTCCGGCAACTCGAGAACGCGGTCCACGAGCAGGTGCGGATGGCCGCTGCGGACAAGCCCCGGGACCGCCGCTGGTGGCGCGACCGCATCTTCGGGCAGCTCCGCGAACGCGAGGACGCCGCGGTGCGGGAGGAGCTGGAGGCGATTCAGGCCGCGGCCCGGAGATGGGTCCGCACGGCGCAGGACACGCTCACCTCGCTCGTGGCGCAGACCGTCGCCGACGAGGGCGCCCCCGCCACGGCGCGGCTGCTGTCGAAGCTGCGCGAGGAGATGGAGGGCGTGTTGCAGGAGCTGCCGAGCGAGATCGAGGCGCTAGACCGGACACGGCACCGCTGCCAGCAAGACGTGGACGGGGTTCCTCGCCACCGGCAACCTCACGCAGCTCCTGCCCACCCACGGCAACGTGCCCCTGGCCATCGGGGAAGCCGTGAAACTGGTCCGCTACCGGGCTGAGATCATGACTCGAGAGACCGCGATCAAGCTGCTTGGGGACCTCACCGAGAACCTGCTCGTCCCCCTCCAGGAAGCGGTGACGGACGGGTACCAGAGGCTGAAGCACGACGAGACCGGCGAGGTCGACGGGCGCGCTTCGATGGTGACGACCTGGCCAGTGGGCAAGACGGTGCCCCTGTCGCTGGAGCCGTCGCGCAACGAGCACCTGCTCGAGCCGGTGTCCGGCTTCCCGGGCCGGCTCAAGGCACTCCTTGTGAGCACGACCCGTATCGATGACCCCGGGGGTGCGATGCGGCGCGCGGTGAGCGAGGTCCTCTTGCACGACCGCCGGCTCGCCCCGCGTCCGGACAGCCCGGTCCTGTCGAGTGCAGGCCAGCGGCTGGTGCTGAGGAACACCGACTGGGTCCCCCGCGCGCCCGAACTGCGCCCGGTGCTGCAGGCGTCGCCGACGCGGGCGAGCTTCGAGGTCCCGCTGGCCCCGGCAGAAGTGCTTTCCCGCAGCAAGGCCTGGGTCAACCAGCCCGACACCGAGATCGGCAGGTTCGTCGGGGAGACACTCGACCGATACCTCGACGAGAACAAGGTCAAGCCCGAGCTGTTTCGCCGGCGGCTTGCGGTGTTCGAGAACGCGTTTCAGGCCGCGCTCGACTCCGCCGCGCCACTGGTCGACCTGAGCCCCGGCGTCCTCGGCGGGGTGCACCACCGGCACGCCGCACCACACGCGGTCTACGTGAGCGGGCTTCCGTTCAAAGAGACGACCAAGGCCTATGACACGGCAATGCGCGTCCTTGCCAGCCGGGGGGTCCGAGACGAGGCCGCCCGCCGGTCGTTCCGGGACCGCAAGGCGTCGTACGTCGACATCTTCACGGTGATGAACGAGCCGTACGAGCCGGTGGTCTTCGACTCGCTCATGCGGCCGCTGGCCGAGGAGTGGGGCACGCGGCGGGTCAACGCCGATGGACGAGCCTCGTTCTGGCGCTGGCGTCGTACCCGTCCGCTGCCGGAGTTCGTCCCGGCCGACCCGCGCGTACGCCTCGCGATGGTCCGCGGGTGGTTCACGGCGAAGATCTTGGGCCAGCTGCGCACTCAGCCCGACGGTCGCACCGCGCTGCTCGTCCCCCGCGAGGGCCCCGCCCAATGGCGCGAGTTTCCCTTCCCCACGCTGACCACCGCTCGGCGGACCGCGCCCTACGACCTGCTGCCGATCGTCCTCGAAGCCCTCCCTCTCACCTTCCTCGAAGTCAACCGGGAGGCGACGCTGTCACCCTTGGACCCCTATCAGCGGCTGCGCCGGCTCGGCACGAGCGGAGACGACGGGCTCGAGCGCTACGAGGCGCCGAACACGGAGCTGTACGACTGGCTGCTGAAAGGTGTCGTAGAGCCAGGCAGCGACGAGCCGCCGATCGCCGACCTGGACGGGAGCACCGCCGGTCTCGAGGAGCGCCAGAACGCCCTCAGGACCTACCTGTCACAGCTGCACTCCAACTACGAGGCGCTGTTCCGCAAGGCGGACGACCGAGCGGAGGTGAACGACGTCCAGCTCGTGTGGGAGATGCGTGACGACGTGACCAACGCGCTGGGGGACCTGATGCGGGCGGAATCGACGGTGACGGTCGACATGGGAGAGCAGTGGTAGCCGCGCGATGAACGTGCGTCTGCCACCCGGCGACGACCTGACGGTGGTGTTCCTGCCGCAGACCCCAGCCGCCGAGGAGATCGTCGCGCTGGCGCGCGAGTGGACGGCCGGGCGTTTGCTCCGCCCGGCCTGCTGGTCGACCGCGGCGCAGGTGTCGCGGCTCGACTCGGACCCGCCCACCGCGCTGACGACGGTGCTGTACGACGAGGACGCGACGGCGGTGGACCTGTTCGCCGCGGTCGCCGGTCACCGGCGTCGCCTCGTCCGGTATGTCGCCGTACACCCGCTGCCGGAGGCCGACGCAGCCGATCCCGCGTTCGTGAAGACCTGCCTCGGGCTCGGCGAGTGGATCGGTCGGCAACTGCCCGTCGACCCGGACGGAGGCGTCCCGCGGGCCACACGTTTCCTGCGCGTGTCCCTGATCGTCCCGGCGAGCGGCGTCCAGGCGGTCGATCCCCGGGTGGCGGTTGAGGGCTGGGACGCCGCCGTCGTCGCCGCGCCGGAGGATCGCAGGAGCCCGCTGCACGCGGCGGACTTCGTACGGCCGGACCGCAACTTCGCCGGGCACGCGCTGCTGCACGTCGCCGCGGTCGGCGGGCTGCTGACCGCCGTGGGCGTGGGCACGTTCGACGGGCCGGTTCGCGAGCCGTCGGCGTCGTATGGCCGGAGCGTGACAGTGGTCCGTACTGGGCAAGAGCGGTCATCGGCGAGCGCACGACCGACGAGCTCGCGGATGCCGCGATGGCCGGCCTCACCGCGCGCGACGCCGTCCCGCCCGGCGCGGACGCCGTGTTCGTCCCGTCCTCGCGGCCGGACGTCCTCGTCCGTGAGGTCGTGGACGAGCTCCTGCGGGCCGACGGCGGAGCCCTGCGGTACGAGGCACCACGCGGGGCGCCCGACCCGGGGAAGCGCCGGACGACGTTCCGCGAGGCCGTGGCGGAAATCGTGCGCTTCACCCGGTCGGCGTTGGCGATGTTCCTCAACCGGCTGCGTATGCGCCTGCTCCGCCAAGCCGAGCGCACGCTCACCGACCTGACCTACGGGGCACGCGGCTCGGGCGAGGTCCGGTTGGTCCCGGAGCGCGGTGACGCGCTCGTGAACGCCGCGCAGCGCACGATCGAGGACTTGCGTCGGTCAGCGCGAGCCGGGTTGGGCACGTCGCGCTCCGGTCTGATCGTCCCCGCGACGCCGCAGCTGTGGGCCGCGGTGCGGGGCGGCGTCCTGGGTCTGCTGGACGGGGAGATGCCGGTGCCCTTCCAGTCCCCCCGGCAGGGGACCCGGCGCGAAATCATCCTCGACCGTGGCCGG
>DATGDX010000022.1:0-7727 GCA_035310665.1 Mycobacteriales bacterium
GGCAACCGGCGGTGGGCCCGCGCATCGGGGCAGGCGGACGTGTCCACCGGCCACCGCCGCGGCGCCCGCAAGATCTCGGAGCTGCTCGCGTGGTGCGAGGAGGCCGGCGTCGAGGTGGTCACCCTCTGGCTGCTGTCGACGGACAACCTCACCCGTCCCGCCGACGAGCTCGCCGCGCTGTTGAAGATCATAGAGGGGGTCGTCGGAGACCTCGCCGCCGTTCAGCGCTGGCGCGTCCACCCCGTCGGGTCGCTGGACCTGTTGCCCGCGGACACGGCCCGCGTGCTGAAGGAGGCCGACGCCGCGACCGCCGACCGGCGCGGTCTCGTGGTCAACGTCGCGGTCGGCTACGGGGGCCGGCGCGAGATCGCCGACGCGGTCCGATCGCTGATCCAGGAGCACGCCGCCCGCGGGTCCTCCCTGGAGGAGGTGGCGCAGGCGCTCGACGTCGAGTCGATCGCGGAGCACCTCTACACCCGCGGCCAGCCCGACCCGGACCTGGTCATCCGGACGTCGGGGGAGCAGCGGCTGTCCGGGTTCCTGCTGTGGCAGAGCGCCCACTCCGAGTTCTACTTCTGCGAGGCCTACTGGCCGGACTTCCGCAAGGTCGACTTCCTGCGGGCGCTGCGCGACTACGCCGCGCGGGAGCGGCGGCTGGGCGGCTGAGACGGGGCGGGGGCAACCGGCGCGTCGGCCGAGCGTCGGTCGCCGAGGGTAGGTTGCGCCCTCGTGGTCTTTCCCGTGCACGACGCTAATCCGGTTCACCGCACCCCTGTCGTCACCTACGTGCTGATCTTGCTCAACGTCGTCATCTTCATCGCCGAGCCGGTGGCGCACGCGCCGCTGCTCCAGCGCGCCGACGTGGCGCAGGTCTGCGAACAGGAGGCGTTCTTCCGGGAGTGGGCCGCGATCCCGCGCGAGCTGACGACCGGGGAACAGCTGCAGGGGCCGCAGCCGACCGGCGAGGTTGGCCGTGACCCGCGCACGGGCGGTTTGGGGTGTGTCGTCGCGCCGCCCGACTACGACAAGTCGCCGTTCCTGTCGGTCCTGTTCTCGATGTTCCTGCACGGCGGCTGGGTGCACCTGCTCGGCAACATGCTCTTCCTGCTTATCTTCGGGAACAACGTGGAGGATCGCATGGGGCGCCTGCGGTTCCTCGCCTTCTACCTGCTGTGCGGCTACGCCGCGACCTACGTGTTCGCATTCGTCAACGCGTCGTCCACCACCACGCTGGTCGGGGCTTCGGGGGCGATCGCCGGGGTCCTGGGCGCCTACCTGCTGCTGTTCCCGCGCGCCCGGGTGACGAGCCTGCTGCCGTTCCTGTTCTTCATCCCGGTGGTGCTGCCCGCCTGGGTGGTGCTCGGCTCGTGGTTCCTCCTCCAGTACCTGTACGCGTCGGGGGCCGGCGTCACGCCGGGGGCGGGCGTCGCCTATCTCGCGCACGTCGCGGGCTTCGTCGTCGGGATGGTGCTCGTCAGCGTGTTCGCCCGCCCGCCGCGCGCGCCCCGGCGCCGCGCGCCGGCGCCCTGGTGACAGCCGTGGTGACGCCCGGCCGCCTCCCAGTCGGCGCCGTCCGGTGGCTCCGCGTGGACCTCCCCGAGCGCCGCCACGAGGGCCGGCCGCCGGTGGTCGGGGACCACGCGTTCGACCAGGACGCCCTCGCACCCGACCCAGCTCGCCGCCTCGGTGAGGGCGGCGGCGGTGGGGGCCACCGCGGACGCGGTGTCCACCGACACCCGCCGCGCGACGAGCGTGCGCCCGCGGCGGACGGGGTCGACCCGGCCGACGAGCCGTCCTCCGGCGAGCACCGGCGTCACGAAGTAGCCGTGCTCGCGCTTCCCCGGTGGGAGGTAGGCCTCGAGCCGGTGACGGAAGCCGAACAGCCGCGCGGTGCGCCGGCGGTCCCAAATCAGCGAGTCGAACGGCGAGAGCAGCGTCGTGCGGTGCCGGCCGCGGGCGCCCGCCGCGGCGAGGGCGTCGGGGTCCGCCCAGGCCGCCTCCCGCCAGCCCGCGACCCGGACGGGGACCAGCCGGCAGCCCGGCAGGCCCGCGTCGACCTGGTCGCCCCGCAGCCGGAAGTACTCCGCGAGGTCCGCCCGCGTCGCGACGCCGAGCGCCCGGCCCGCCCGCTCCACCAGGTGGGTGAGGCACTCCTCGTCGCTCGGCGCCGGTGCCAGCACCGACGACGGCAGCACGGACGATGGAAGGGCCCGTTCGGGCAGGTCGTGGACGCGGCGCCAGCCCCGACGCTGCACCACGGCGACCTCGCCGATGTCCCACAGCCACTCGACGGCGACCTTGACCTGCGACCAGTCCCACCACGGGCCCCCCGCCTTCGCTCCGCCGAGCTCGGTCGCGGTCAGCGGGCCCTCGGCCAGCAGCCGCGCGAGGACCTCGTCGCACACCTGCGGTGAGACGGGATGCCAGCGCCGGCCGCGGGCGCGCCACTCCCGGCGGCGGAAGGCGAACCACGGCCAAGTCTTGACCGGCAGGACGCAGGCGGCGTGCGCCCAGTACTCGAACCCCCCGCCGTTCCAATACGCCGCCTCGACCGCCGCACGGCCCACCGGCCCGAGCCGGGCGTAGGCGACCAGCTCGTGGGAGCGAGCAAGCACCGCGATGGTGTCCAACTGCACGGCGCCGAGCCGGTGCAGCATCGCGGGGACCCCGCCGCCGGCCTCGCGCGCGCCGAGCAGGCCCTGGGCGCGCAGCGCGACCCGACGAGCCTCGGTCGCGGACAGTTCGAGCACCTGGCCGCCCACCTCACCCCCTCCACCGCGCTGCCCCACCCCGCGGCCCCCGCCGCGTCGACGTTGACGTTCTTGTCGCTCCATCGTCGGGTGACACCGCAGAAACGCCGAGATCGGCGAGGGCGAGATCGGCGAGGGCGAGATCGGGGACGGGGGCAGGTCGCGCGAGCGCCCGTCCGTGCCCCACCGGGCTCCTACGGCAGCAGCCGGGCGAGCCACGCGTCGACCCGGGTGCCGTCGCGGCGGGCCAGCCGCGAGCGCAGCGTCGCCTCCACCGTGAACCCGGCCTTCTCGGCCACCCGCCGCGACGCGGCGTTGCCGACCTCGGCGTACCACTCGATCCGGCCCAACCCCAGCGCCGCGAACCCCCAGCGGCACGCCGCCCGCACCGCCGAGGTGGTGACCCCCCGCCTCCGCGCCGGCGCCGCGCACCAGAACCCGACCCGCGCGACCCCGTCCATGGGTTCGATGTGGTGCAGGCCGACCGAGGCGAGCAGCGCACCCGTGGTCGCGTCGAGCACGGCGAACGGGGCGTCCGTGCCCGCTGCCCACCCGCGCGGTGAGGTCTGCTCGACGAACTCCCGCGCGTCCGACTCCAGGTACGGGCACGGGATCGCGGTGACCCAGCGCGCGATCTCGGGGTCCTGACACGCGGCGTACACCTCCGGTGCGTCCCCCGGCTGCCAGGGGCGCAGGTGCAGGCGCCCCGCGGTGATCTCCACGCCGTCCACGGACCCATCCTGTCGCCGCCAGCGCCTACCATGCCGATGTCGAGTGACCGCCCGATGACTCACGCCTCGAGGAGCCGGACGAGTGGTACTGCAGAAGATCCTGCGCGCCGGCGAGGGCAAGATCCTCCGCAAGCTGCGGGGGCTGACGGACCAGATCAACGCGATCGAGGACGACTACGTCCGGATGAGCGACGCGGAGCTGCGCGCGCAGACCGACGAGTTCAGGGCGCGCCTGCGCGACGGCGAGGCGCTCGACGACCTGCTGCCGGAGGCGTTCGCGACGGTCCGGGAGGCGGCCAAGCGCACGCTCGGGCAGCGGCACTTCGACGTCCAGCTGATGGGCGGCGCCGCGCTGCACCTCGGCAACATCGCGGAGATGAAGACCGGCGAGGGAAAGACGCTGGTGTCGACGCTGCCGGCGTACCTCAACGCGCTGCCTGGCGACGGCGTCCACATCGTCACGGTCAACGACTACCTCGCGCGCCGCGACTCGGAGTGGATGGGCCGGGTGCATCGGTTCCTCGGCCTGACCGTCGGGGTGATTCTCACCCAGATGTCGCCGGCGCAGCGCCGGGCGAGTTATCAGGCCGACATCACCTACGGCACCAACAACGAGTTCGGCTTCGACTACCTGCGCGACAACATGGCCTGGGCGCTGGACGAGTGCGTGCAGCGCGGGCACAACTTCGCGATCGTCGACGAGGTCGACTCGATCCTCATCGACGAGGCGCGCACCCCGCTCATCATCAGCGGCCCCGCGGAGCAGAGCGCGAAGTGGTACCAGGAGTTCGCTCGGCTCGCTCCGCGGCTGGTGCGGGAGGTCGACTACGAGGTCGACGAGAAGAAGCGCACGGTCGGCATCACCGAGTCCGGGGTCGAGAAGGTCGAGGACTGGCTCGGCATCGACAACCTCTACGAGGCGGTCAACACCCCGCTCGTCGGATACCTCAACAACGCGCTGAAGGCCAAGGAGCTCTACAAGTGCGACAAGGACTACGTCGTCATGGACGGCGAGGTCCTCATCGTCGACGAGTTCACCGGGCGCATCCTGCACGGCCGGCGTTACAACGAGGGGATGCACCAGGCCATCGAGGCCAAGGAACGGGTGGCGATCAAGGACGAGAACCAGACGCTCGCCACCGTCACCCTGCAGAACTACTTCCGGCTCTACCGCAAGCTGTCGGGCATGACCGGCACGGCGATGACTGAGGCCGCGGAGTTCTCCCAGATCTACAAGCTCGGCGTCGTCCCCATCCCCACGAACATGCCGATGATCCGCAAGGACGAGGCCGACGTCGTCTACAAGACCGAGCTCGCGAAGTTCGAGGCGGTCGTCAAGGACATCGTCACGCGACACCAGCAGGGCCAGCCGGTCCTGGTGGGCACCACCTCGGTCGAGAAGAGCGAGCTGCTGTCGACCATGCTGTTGCGCAACGGCGTGCCGCACGAGGTGCTCAACGCGAAGTACCACGAGAAGGAAGCCGCGATCGTCGCCCAGGCGGGGCACAAGGGCGCGGTCACGGTCGCGACGAACATGGCCGGGCGCGGCACCGACATCATGCTCGGCGGCAACCCCGAGTTCATGGCCGCGGCCGAGTTGGCGCAGCGTGGCCTTTCGCCGGTGGAGACCCCGGAGGACTACGAGGCCGCCTGGCCGGGCGCGCTGGACAAGGCCAAGGCCGCGGTCGGCGCCGAGCACGAGGAGGTCGTCGCGTCCGGCGGGCTCTACGTCCTCGGGACCGAGCGGCACGAGTCGCGCCGGATCGACAACCAGCTGCGCGGGCGGTCCGGGCGGCAGGGCGACCCCGGGGAGTCGCGGTTCTACCTGTCGCTCGAGGACGACCTGATGCGGCTGTTCAACTCGGCCGCCGTCGAGACGATCATGACTCGCCTCAACATCCCGGACGACGTCCCGATCGAGTCCAAGCTGGTCACCCGCGCGATCCGCTCGGCGCAGACGCAGATCGAGCAGCAGAACTTCGAGATCCGCAAGAACGTCCTGAAGTACGACGAGGTCCTCAACAAGCAGCGCCAGGTCATCTACGCCGAGCGCCGCAAGGTCCTCGAGGGCGCGGACCTGCACGACCAGGTCCGCCACATGATCAACGACGTGGTGGGGTCGTACGTCGTCGCGGCGACCGGTGAGGGCTACCCGGAGGACTGGGACCTCGACCAGCTGTGGAGCGCGCTCGGCACGCTGTACCCGGTCGGGGTGACGATCCCGCAGCTGGAGGACGAGTCGGGCGGCGGGCGCGGGGGGCTGTCCGGCGAGTTCCTCGCCGAACGGCTCGTCGACGACGCGCAGGCCGCCTACGACCGGCGGGAGGCGACGCTGGGGACCGAGGTGATGCGCGAGCTCGAGCGCCGCGTCGTGCTGTCGGTGCTGGACCGCAAGTGGCGCGAACACCTCTACGAGATGGACTACCTGCAGGAGGGCATCGCGCTGCGGTCCTACGGGCAGCGTGACCCGCTCGTGGAGTACCAGCGGGAGGGTTTCGACCTGTTCCAGGCGATGCTCGACGCGATCAAGGAGGAGTCCGTCGGGTTTCTCTTCAACGTGGAGGTGCAGGTCGAGCCGGAGGTGCCCGCGGGGCCGGAGGAGCCGGCCGAGGCACCGGGGCAGCTCGGCGGCTACGAGCACGTCGCCGTGCTCGCGCCGGGTCTCGGCCCGGCGCGGCCCGCGCAGCTGGAGTACACCGCGCCGACCGTCGACGGCGAGGGCGGCGTCGTGCACACCGCGACCGGCGAGGCCGAGACGCCGGCGGAGTTCGGCCGGGTGGCCCGCAACGAGCTCTGCCCGTGCGGGTCCGGGAAGAAGTACAAGCGCTGCCACGGGGATCCGCGGCGCCGTCCGGCCTGACTCCGCGGCACGCGCCGGCGGGCGTCACCATCCCAGCTCGAGGGCGGTGCAGCGCCACCGCCCGTCGATCCCCTCCAACCGCAGCGCAAGCGCCGCGTGGCGGCCGGCTCGCGTGACCAGCCCGCACACCTCCGCGACCCCGTCCGCCGGTTCGCTCACGTGGACCGAGCGCACGAGCCACCGCGGCGCCCGCCGCACGCCCGGTGCCCCCGCCGCGGCGACGAGACGCACCCGCTCGTCCAGCTGGTCGTGCACCTCCGTCGACGTCCAGCGCACGAGTTGCGTGTTCGGCCGCTCGCCCGCCACGACCTCGACCAGCGCCTGCACGAACCGAGCCGCCCACAGCCGGGGGTCGGGCAGCGCCACCCGCGGGGTGAGCCGTGGCCGGAACGGGTCCTCCTCGGCACCCCCGTCCGCGACCACGTGCAGTGCCGGCGAGGGCTCGGGCTCGGCGGGTACGCCGCTCGGCAGCGTGAACGCGAGCGCGAGCGTGCCCTGCATCCCGGGCTCGCTCGGCCCACCAATCGGCGCCGGCGCCCCGTCTCGCCGGTCGTCGTACGGCGAGTCGTCGTGCGGGGGGTCGTCGTGCGGGGGGTCGTCGTACGGGGGGTCGTCGTACGGGGGGTCGCGCGGCGGCACCGGCAGCAGGCGCAGCACCGGCAGGCGAGTCGGGTGCGCGGCGGCGGGAGTGGTCGCCGGCACGGGGGCCGGGCAGGTGGGCGCCAGGGTCATGCGGCTCTCCCTCGATCATCGTCGACGACCTCGCGGCGTCGACGATGCGGGCGTTGGCGACGAATGCCTGTGCGGTGTGGGGCCGGTGGGCGGGTTATCGGGCGTCCGGAGGCGGGCGCAGCCGGTCCCCGGGGTGGAGCAGGTTCGGGTCGCGGCCGATCACGGCTCGGTTCGCCGCATACCAGCGCGGCCAGGCCCTGGCGACCTCGGCGTTGCTCGGGGTGCCGCCGACTCGACGGGCCGCGATCGACCACAACGTGTCTCCGCGTCGGACCACGACCGTCCGGGTCGACAGCGCCGGAGTGCGCGGCGCCGCCGGCGCGCCGCCGGCGTCCGCGGCGGGCTCGCGGTGCGGTCGACGGGCGGGTGGCCGTTGCGGGTCGGCCGGCGGGTCCGAGCGCAGGGTCGACGCGGGCGCTGGCCCGAGCGCGGGCCCGAGTGCGGGACGGTCGACGGACGGCAACGGCGCAGGCGCGTCGCCCACCGCCACGGCGAACGCCGTCGCGGCGGGGCCGGGGGGCGCCAGGGGCGCGGCCAGCGCGGGCGCGGCCAGCGGCCCGGACACGAGGGTCGCTCCGAGCGCGACCTCCACCGCGTGCCGGAACGAACGGGGTGTCACCGCGGCGGCGACGTGCGCCGACACCTGCCCGAGGA
>DATGDX010000023.1:0-4453 GCA_035310665.1 Mycobacteriales bacterium
GCCTTGCCGAAGGCGATGACGCCGCCCTTGGCGCCCGCGTACACCACCTCGCCAGAGCTCCCGACCCGACCCGCGTCACTGGCGATGTTGACGATTCGGCCCGGTTCGCCGCGCTCGACCATCCGATCGAGGAAGACGCGGCTGACCTCCACCGGTGCCATGAAGTTCAGCGCGACGACGCGGTCCCAGTAGTCGCGGGAGTTCTGGAGGAACGGCTCGATCAGGTCCCAGCCGGCGGCGTTGACGACGATGCTGACCGGACCGAGTTCGTCTTCCACCGCGGCCCCGAGCAGCTGCGTCGCCTCCCGGTCGGTCAGGTCGACCTCGAACACCGGGCACTGCCCCGGCAGCGCCGCGGCCGTCTCCCGGGCCGCCGCGCCGTCCTTGTCGACGACCGCGACGTTGGCGCCGCACGAAGCGAGCCGGTTGGCGATCGCGCGCCCGATACCGGACGCGGCGCCGGTCACGACAGCGGTGCGTTTCGTCAAGTCGATGTTCACAGCTGCTCCTCACGATGCGAGTGGCGCGACGCGGGCGTGCGCGAGCACGAGCTCAACGACCGCCGGGTGGGGCCGGTCACGCCACCACCCCTGACCTTGCCGACGGGCGGCGACCTCCGCTGGAACGGCACGGCCCCGTCACGCTCTCACCGCTCGCGCCCGCTGCTCATCGCCTGCTCCTCGAAGCCTGGTCGCACACCCGGGGCGCCGCGCGCCGGGTCCGGGTTCGTCGGGTCAAACTAACCGAACGCTCGATAAGTCATGTACTATGGGCGCCGTGCTCGCGGGTGTCAAGCCGTCGTGCGCCCCGACACTCGTCCCCGGGACGGGGCGCACCGTTGTCGCGTCGCTAGACTCGCTGCGCGAGGCGCGCGCTTGCCGCACACGGGTTCCGGCGGGGCGCGGCGGTTTCGGTCCGGGGCGACCGCCACATTCCGCGGATCTTCAAGCGACGTCGACGGCGAGGGCGAAGGACCATGGCGAGCGGCGAGGGCAACGGACGCGTAAGGCCGGGCGCCGAAGGGCTGCTCGCTGCTGCCGCTCAGGCGTTCTACGAGGTGGGGTACGGCGGCACGACGGTGCGCACCATCGCCGCCCGGGCGAACGTCACGGTCGCCGCCCTTTACCACCACTTCTCCTCGAAGAACGAGATCCTGACGACGCTCATGCGGCAGGTGATGGAGACGGTGCTGCGGGAGGCCGAGCGCGCGCTGGCGCAGGCCGGCCCGACACCCGCCGAGCAGTTCGCCGCCCTGGTCGCCGCACACGTGCGCTACCACACGGTGCACAAGGTGGGGGCCTTCGTGTCGAACTCTGAGCTGCGCAGCCTGGAGCCACCCGGCCAGCAAGAAATCACGGGAATGCGCGATCGGTACGAGGGCCTGTTCGCCGGCACGATCGAGCGAGGCGTGGACGAAGGCGTATTCCAGGTCGACGACCCGCGACAGGCCGCCCGAGCGGTGCTGGCGATGTGCAGCGGGGTCTCGGCCTGGTTTCGCCCCGGCGGCCCGCTCACCGCCGAACAGGTGCAGCAGGAGCACGTCGCGCTCGCGCTCAACACCGTGCGGTATGCGCCCGACGGGCCCGCCAGGCTCGGCGCGGGCCGGGTGGCGACCGCGGCCACCAGGTCCTCGGCGCCCGCGTCCGCGAGCGCGTCCTAGCGCGGCACGCGGTCCCGCACGAGCGCGAGCCGCTCGTACTGGCCGAGCGGGTCACGAGCGGCGGGAAGGCAGATGAACCCGGCGGCGCCCGCGTCGTGGATCTCGACCAGGCACCCGACCACGTCGTCCTCGTCGCCGATCATGCACCACCGCTCGATCTGCGCGAACGGCACGCCGTACTGCCCCTCGACGAAGGCGGCCGCCTCCTCCCGGCCGGCCGCGGCGTCGGAGCAGACGTGGATGAACACCATGACCAGCGTCTTCGGTGTCGGCCGCCCGTGCGCGGCGGCCCGGTCGGCCAGCTCACCGCACGCCCGGGTCAGCCGCGGCCCGTCCACCCAGATGGCCAGCCACGCGTCGGCCCAGCGACCGGCGCGCGCGAGCGCCGCCTCCGAGCGTCCTCCGACCACCAGCGGCACGGCGGCGGTGGGCACGGGCTCGAGCACGGGCGCCCGGGTCGGCAGAAGCGGCCCGGCGTGGTCGACCGGGCGGCCGCGCAGCAGCGTCGTGACGATCTCCAGGGACTCGTCCACACGCTTCCCGCGTTCGTTGAGCGCCACGCCGGCCGCCTCGAACTCCGGGGCGTGCTCGCCGCCGACACCCACGCCCAGCAGCACCCGGCCGGGAGCGAGCGCGGCGAGGGTGCCGACCTGCTTGGCTGCCCAGACGGGGTTCCGCAACCCGAGCAGCATAACGCCGAACCCGAGTCGAATCCGATCGGTAACGGCTGCCGCCGCGGCCAGCGCGCACATCGACTCGAGGATCGGGGCGTGGAAGGTCAGGTGGTCCCCGACCCAGGCGGAGTCGAAGCCTAGGCCTTCGGCCAGCCGAGCGGCGGGCAGCAACGGGACCGTCCCGCGGCGGAACGGGTCGAGCGTCGGGAGCACCACACCGAACGCGATGGAGTCGACGAGCTCGTTCACCGCTCTCCCCTGCCCGCTGCCGTCGTGTCGGTCCCCAGTCCGGCCGACGCTACGCCTGCTACCGTGAGCGCACTCGCAGGTGGCCGCGCACGGGACTCGTGATGACTGACACGTCCGGACCCGGCTGGGGTCCCCTCGAAGGGCTCCGGGTCCTGGACTTCTCGACACTGCTGCCGGGCCCAATTGCGACGTTGATCCTCAGCGAGGCGGGTGCGACCGTCGTCAAGGTCGAACGCCCGGGGGCCGGTGACGAGATGCGGACATTCTTTTCGCACGGTCTCGACCCGGTGATTGCACACTTCGCGCTGCACAACCGGGGCAAGACGAGCGTGGGCATCGACCTAAAGTCGCGCGGCGCGCTGCGACTCCTGCGGCCGCTGCTGCAGACCGCGGACGTGCTCGTCGAGCAGTTCCGTCCGGGCGTGATGCAGCGGCTCGGGCTGGGGTACGAGGACCTCTCCGCCTACAACCCCGGTCTCGTCTACTGCTCCATCACGGGGTACGGGCAGGACGGCGAACGCGCCGGGGAGGCCGGGCACGACCTCGACTACGTCGCCGACAGCGGCATGTTGCAGCTCACCCAGGACAGCACGAAACCGGTGCTCCCCCCGGCGCTGGTCGCGGACATCGGCGGCGGTGCCTACCCCGCGGTCATGAACATCCTGCTGGCGCTCGAGCAGCGGCGCTCGACCGGCCGCGGCGTGCACCTGGACGTCGCGATGGCCGACAACGTCTTCCCCTTCATGTCCTGGGCTCTCGGTCAGATCCAAATGGGTATTCCGCCGAGACCGCGCGCCGAGCTGCTGACCGGAGGCTCGCCCCGCTACCAGCTGTACCGCACGCGGGACGCCAGGGTCGTGGCCGCCGCGCCGCTGGAGCAGAAGTTCTGGGAACGGTTCTGCGAGAGCATCGAGCTGGACCCGGCCCTGCGCGACGACTCGCGGGACCCGGCCCTGACCACGGCCGGCGCGGCCGCCCGCATCGCGGCACACGACGCCGAGCACTGGCGGAGCGCCTTATCGGCCGCCGACTGCTGCTGCACCGTGGTGGCGACCGTGGGCGAAGCCATGACGAACCCGCGGTACGCCGCGCGCGGGCTGTTCACGCGCCGGGTCACCGGCTCGGACACGTCGTGGATTGCGCTTCCGGTGCCGCTGGCACCGGTGCTGCGGCACTCGCCTGCCGAGCTGCCCTTCCCCGAGCGGATGGAATCCGTGGCCGAGGACACGGAGCTGTCCTGGCCGAAGCGCGCCCCTCGCCCGCGGTGAGGCTCCGCTCACACTCCAACGGCGGCGGGCGCTCGGGTCGCGGTGACGGAACGGTGCTTCTCGAGGAACCCGAGGAAGACGGGGAACACCTCCTGGGCCACCTTCGCGCCCATGAACGGATCCTGGTGGCCGTACCCGGGCAGGATCGCCAGCTCGTGTCGCCCGGGCGCGACCTGCTCCAGCGCCCGATGGCAGACGACGTTCGAGTCGGTGAACACGCGGTTCCGGTCTCCGGTGACGAGCAGGACCGGCGTCTCGATGTCCGCGCCGTGCTGCAGGTAGCCGTCCGGGAGACGCGCGTGCAACGGGTTGGCAGGGTCCATCTTCACGGCCCGCCCGGCCTTCACCATCTTCCGCACATGCCCGTAGTACGGTAACCAAGTGAGTAGTCCCCTGAAATTAGGAGAAGACAAGGACCCAAGCCAAAAGCAAGATCAAGCCCAAGCCCAGGACAAGGACTAAGAACGTGTTTGAGATCGATCACGAGGATTGGCGGGCTCCCACGGGCGCCGCCCGGGGGCGGGGGCCAGCCGGCGGGCCATCAGCCCGACCATCGCCCACTTCACCATGGCTTCGGAGTGCTCGGGCAGCCGCTCGTAGTC
>DATGDX010000024.1:0-4115 GCA_035310665.1 Mycobacteriales bacterium
CTGCTGACCATCGCGATCGGCGTCGTGGGGGCGGCGGTGGGCACCGCGGTGGGCGTCAACCTCGGCGCCGGCTTCTGGCTCACGGTGCTGCTGCAGGTCCTCGCCGCCGCGCTGCTCGTCTCGCTGTTCGGGCTCGCCGCCGGGCGTTGAGCCAGCCGTGTCGGCACCGGCCGGTAGGGTCGCTCGCCGTGGCACTCTTCCGCGTCTGGGCGCCGGACGCCCGCACCGTCGAGGTCGAGGTTCACGGTGCGCGGCATCGGCTCGCGGCGGGGCGGGACGAGGGCTGGTGGGACATCGACGTTCCCGCGGTGGGTGCGGGCGCCGACTACGCGTTCGTCCTCGACGGCGGCGAGGCGCTGCCCGACCCGCGCAGCGCCTGGCAGCCCTTCGGGGTGCACGGCCCGAGCCGGGTGGTCGACCACGACGCCTACCCGTGGCGGGACACCCACTGGCGCGGGATCCCCCTGCCGGGCGCGGTCGTCTACGAGCTGCACGTCGACACGTTCACCGCCGAGGGCACGTTCGACGCCGCGGCGGACCGGCTGGACCACCTCCTCGACCTCGGCGTCGACATCGTCGAGCTGCTGCCGGTCAACGCCTTTCCGGGGCGGCACGGCTGGGGCTACGACGGGGTCGGCCTGTTCGCGGTGCAGGACGCCTACGGCGGGCCGGAGGGGCTCAAGCGGTTCGTCGACGCCGCGCACGCCCGCGGGCTCGGCGTCGCCCTCGACGTCGTCTACAACCATCTCGGGCCGAGCGGCAACTACCTGGGCCGGTTCGGCCCGTACTTCACGGAGACCCACACCACGTTGTGGGGGCCCGCCGTCAACTTCGACGCCGAGGGCTCGGACGAGGTGCGCCGGTTCGTCGTCGACAACGCCCGGATGTGGCTGCGCGACTACCACCTGGACGGGCTGCGGCTCGACGCCGTGCACGCCATCGTGGACACCAGCGCCACGCACATCCTCGCGGAGCTCGCCGACGAGGTGGCGCAGCTGTCGGCGGCCCTGGGACGCGAGCTGTTCCTCGTCGCCGAGTCCGACCTCAACGACCCCCGGGTCGTCCTGAGCCCCGACGCCGGCGGCTTTGGGATGGACGCGCAGTGGAGCGACGACTTCCACCATGCGGTGCACGCCGTGCTGACCGGCGAGTCGAGCGGCTACTACGTCGACTTCGGCTCCCTCGACGACCTCGCCGCCGCGCTCACCGAGGGCTACGTCTACGCCGGGCGGCACTCGGTCTACCGCCGACGCCGGCACGGCCGGCCGCTGCCCCGGTCGGTGCCCGGGCACCGGCTGCTCGGCTACGCGCAGAACCACGACCAGATCGGCAACCGGGCGCGTGGCGACCGGCTGAGCCAGCTGGTCGGACCGCCCAGGGCGAAGGTCGCGGCGGCGCTCGTGCTGACCAGCCCGTTCACCCCCCTGCTGTTCATGGGCGAGGAGTGGGGCGCGTCGACGCCCTGGCAGTACTTCACTGACCACGACGACCCGGAGCTGGCGCGGGCGGTGCGCGACGGGCGGCGCAGCGAGTTCGCGGCGTTCGGCTGGCGGCCACAGGACGTGCCCGACCCGCAGGACCCCGCGACCGTCGAACGGTCCCGGCTGGACTGGGCGGAGCTCGCGAAGGAGCCGCACGCGGAGCTGCTCGACTGGCACCGCACCCTGATCGCGCTGCGCCGACGGGTGCCGGAGCTGATGGACGGGCGGCTCGACCGCGTGGTCGTGGCGTACGACGAGGACGCCCGCTGGCTGGTCGTCCGGCGGGGACGCCAGGCGGTCGCGTGCAACCTGGCGACCGAGCGGCAGACGGTCCCGGTGGACGGGACCCCCGTCACCGTGCTGGCGGCCAGCGCGCCCGGCGCGGTGTGCGGCGACCGGGACGTGGAGACGGACGGCGAGTCGGTGGCGATCATCAGTCTCGCGTGACCGCGGAGTCCGCCGCCGGCGCGCCGCTGGCGTGCCACCGGAGCTCCGGCGCGTCGAGCCCCTCGCCCTCGCGGGCGAGCGCCACGAGTCGCGAGATCACGCGGTAGTACTTCTTGCGGTAGCCGCCGCGCAGGAACTCCCGCGGGAACACGTGGTCGAACGGGACACCGGACGCGACCACCGGGATGTCGCAGTCGTAGAGCCGGTCGGCCAGGACCACGACGCGCAATGCGGTGGCCTGATCGCCGACGGGGGCGACCCCGCGCAGGTGCACGGCCTCGACCCCGTCGAGCAGCGCGCGGTAGCGCACCGGGTGCACCTCGCGCAGGTGCTCCAGCAGCGCGGGCCAGTCGTCGAGGGTGGCGCCCTCGGTGGCCTCCGCGGCGGCGGTCACGGTCTCGTCGTCGTACGGCGGCGGCGCCGCGGGCAGCCCACGGTGCCGATAGTCCTCGCCCTCCACCCGCACGACGTTGAACTGCGCCGCCAGGCCCTGGATCTCGCGGAGGAAGTCCTGCGCCGCGAACCGGCCCTCGCCGAGCCGGCCGGGCAGCGTGTTCGACGTCGCGGCGAGCTTCACCCCCGCTTCGACGAGCCGGGACAGCAGCGTCGACACCAGGACGGTGTCGCCGGGGTCGTCGAGCTCGAACTCGTCGATGCACAGCAGCCGGTGCCCGGACAGCGCGTCGACGGTGCCCGCGAACCCGAGCGCGCCGACGAGGTGGGTGAGCTCCACGAAAGTGCCGTACGCCTTGGGGCCGGGCGCCACGTGCCACAGCGAGGCGAGCAGGTGCGTCTTGCCGACCCCGAAGCCGCCGTCCAGGTAGACGCCGGCACGGCCGCGCTCGTCCGCCCGCCGACGGCGGAACCAGCCGCGCCGCGGGGTGCCACCGTCCTCCCCGGTGACCCGGCGCGCGAACGCGCGCAGCACCCCCAGCGCGTCCGCCTGGCTGCGGTGCGCCCGGTCCGGGACGTAGGTCTCGAACCGCACCGCGTCGAACCGTGGCGGCGGCACCAGGGAGGCGACGAGGGTCTCCTGTGGGACGACCGGGACTTGGCCCGTCAACGCTGCGGGCGGCATGGACACCCAGAGTAGGTTCCCGGCATGCGCGTCCTGTTCCCGCGTCCCGGGGACGACGTGGACCTGGACGAGGTCTACGCCTACCCCTCGCGGCGGTGGGTGCGCGGGTCGATGGTGAGCAGCCTGGACGGAGCGGCGTGGCACGCGGGCGGGACCGAGCGGTTGTCCGGCCGCGCCGACCGGCGGGTGTTCGCCGTGCTGCGCGGGCTGGCCGACGTGGTGCTCGTCGGCGCGGAGACGGTGCGCGCGGAGCGTTACGGGCCGGCGCGGCCCAAGCCGGAGCGGGCGGCGCGGCGGCACGCCGCGGGGCAGCTGCCGGCCCCTCCGATCGCGATCGTCACGGCCCGGGTCGACCTCGACCTGGACACGCCGATGTTCACCGAGCCGGTGGTGCGGCCGCTGGTGCTCACCACCGAGCAGCTGACCCCCGCGGCGCGCACCGCGGTCGCCGAGGTCGCCGACCTGGTTGTCTGCGGGGAGACGCGGGTGGAGGTCGACCCGGCGCTCGACGCGCTCGCCGCGCGCGGCTTGCGCCGCGTGCTGTGCGAGGGCGGGCCGACCCTGCTCGCCCAGCTCGCCGTCGCCGGGCGGCTCGACGAGCTCGCGCTGACGCTCGCGCCGCGGCTCACCGGCGGCGACGCCGGGCGGATCCTCGCCGGGCCGGTGCTCGACCCGCCGGTGGACATGCACCCGGCGGTGGTCCTGGAGGAGGACGGCTTCCTGTTCCTGCGGTGCGTCCGCCCCCAGTGACCCAAGATGGTCGGGTGGACCTCCCGGTGCGCCCACCCGTGGCGCCGATGCTCGCCAAGGCCGTCAAGGTGCTGCCCAAGCCGCCCGGCTTCCTCTACGAGCCGAAGTGGGACGGGTTCCGGTGCATCGTGTTCCGCGACGGCACGCAGGTCGAGCTGGGCTCGCGCAGGGAGCGGCCGCTGACCCGCTACTTCCCGGAGGTGGTCGACGCGGTCCGCGCGCAGCTGCCGCCGCGCTGCGTCGTCGACGGGGAGATCGTCGTTCCGGTCGGGAACCGGCTCGACTTCGACGCGTTGCTGCAGCGCATCCACCCCGCGGCCTCCCGGGTGCGCCGGCTGGCCGCGGAGACCCCGGCCCGG
>DATGDX010000025.1:0-3616 GCA_035310665.1 Mycobacteriales bacterium
CGGGCTGCCGGAGCCCGGCCGGTGGGTGGAGGTCGTGAACTCCGACGCCGCGGAGTTCGGCGGCAGCGGCGTGGCGAACGACACGGTCGTGTCGGAGGAGGTGCCCTGGCACGACCTCCCCTACTCGGCTCCGCTCACCCTACCGCCGCTCGCCGTGCTGTGGTTGGCGCCCGAGTCGAACGCCGGGCCGCTGCTCGAGGACCGGGAGCCCCGGGAGATTGTCGACCCGGTGCCGGTGCCGGTGCCGGTGGCGGTGGCGGAGGCGCCGGAGCAGCCGGTGGCGGAGGCGGAGGCGCCGGAGCAGCCGGTGGCCGATCCGGTGGCCGACGTACCGGAGCAGCCGGCCGAGGCCGAGCCGGCGATGCCGGAGGTGCCGTCGCCGCGGCGGGCGCGGGCGGCGGGGACGAAGACCGCGTCCAGCCCGGCAGGGGCAGCGGCGGAGGGCGCCCCGGCGAAGCGGGTCGCGCCGAGGCGCGCGGTCAAGGCCACCGCCGCGGCGGAGACCTCGCCGGAAACCCCGGACGCGCCGGCAGCGGGCACGCCGGCGAAGAAGGCGCCGGCGAAGCGGAGCCCCGCGAAGAAGACCACGGCGAAGAAGGCCGCACCCGCGAAGGCGGCACCTGCGAAGGCGGCGCGCGCGAAGGCGGGACCGGAGAACCCAGGGCCAGCGAACCCGCCCGCGGACGACGCCCAGCCGCGGATGCAGGCGGAGGGCGGCGGGACCACCGCGTAGCGGTTCGGGCGGGGCGCGGGTCGCGTCCGGGAGAGGGACGACCGGGAGAGGGACGACGCCGCGCCCGGCCGCCGGCGGGGCTAGCGAGCGGCCTGGACCGGGGCGGCGGCGTCCTCGACGACCGCCTCCCGCCCCGCCCCGCGACGCGCGACGAGGTAGCCGACCGCGGCGAGGAACACGACGAGGCTGACCCACTGGTTGAGCCGCAGGCCGAGCACGACGTGGGCGGGGTCGACCCGCAGCCCCTCGATCCAGAACCGGCCGGCCGTGTAGGCCGCGGCGTACAGCGCGAACGCCCGGCCGCCGCCGAGCCGGAACCGCCGGTCGGCCCACAGCACGAGCAGCCCCACCCCGACGTTCCACACCGACTCGTAGAGGAACGTGGGGTGGTACGTCGCGACCTGCGGGGTGGCCGTGGGCCGGTGCAGCGGGTCGATCTCAAGACCCCAGGGCAGCGTGGTCGGCTTGCCGTACAGCTCCTGGTTGAACCAGTTGCCCCAGCGCCCGATCGCCTGGGCGAACGCGATCCCCGGCGCGATCGCGTCGGCGAAGGCCGCGGTGTTCACCCGCCGGCGCCGGCAGGCGATCCACGCGCCCAGCGCGCCGAGCGCCACCGCGCCCCAGATGCCCAGCCCGCCGCGCCAGACGAACAGCGCCTCGACCGGGCGATCCCGGTAGAGCTCCCAGCTGGTCACCACGTGGTAGAGCCGGCCGCCGACGAGCCCGAATGGCACGGCCCAGGTCGCCACGTCCGCGACCGTGCCCGGGCATCCCCCCCGCGCCCGCCAGCGCCGGTCGCCCAGCCACACCGCCACGACGACCCCGAGGATGATCGCAAGGGCGTAGGCGCGGATCGGTAGCGGCCCGAGGTGCCACACACCGCGGGGTGGGCTCGGGATCGAGGTCGGGATCACGTGCCGACCGTACTCGACGCGGTCACGCCCCGGCCGGGCACGAGCCGCCGTACCGGACGGCACGGTCGGTGCCGGGCCGGGTCCGGTCAGCGTGAGGATCGGGCGGCCGCTTCGATCGCGGCGCGCAGTTGCGGCGGCGCGTAGTCCTCTCGCGGCAGCTCCCGGCCGTCCAGGAACACGGTCGGCGTGCCCTTGATCCGCGGGCCCTGCTCGCGGTTCACCGTGTCGACCCAGTCGCGGAACCGCTCCTCACGCACGCAGCCCGCGTAGTCGTCGCCGAGACCGACCGCGCGCCCGGCCGCGACGAGGTCCGACGTCGTGAACCCGCCGGTGCGCTCGGGTGGCTGCTGCGCGTAGAGGCGGTCGTGCAGGTCCGCGAACTTCGCGGGCGACACGTCGGCCGCGCACGCGGCGGCGTTCGCCGCCCGCACCGATTCCGGGCCGATGAACGACAGGACGTAGTACGAGACCCGGGCCGTGCCGCGGGTCGCCACGTCGCGCAGCACCGGCGCCGCCCCCGCCTCGAACGCCTTGCAGGCGGGGCACTGGAAGTCCTCGAAGACCTCGACGTGCACCGGCGCGGACGCGGCCCCGACGACGATGGCCCCGTTCCTGGTGTTCCGCGGCACCGCCTCCGACCGGGACGACCGTACGGCGATCGCGACGATCACCGCGGCGGCGGCGACGAGCGCGACCACGACGGCGGTCACGACCAGCCGGCGGCGCCGTGCCGCGGCGGCCTGCCGCTCCCGCATCGCCTGCACCCGCTGCTTGCTGCCCGTGCTCATCCCGCCCCCCTCGCCACCGGCGGTGTCACCCTACGGTACGGCGCGACACCGCCCAGTGGATCATCGCCGCGAGCCCGATCGCCCCGGCGAACACGGCCGTCGCGCCGACGATGCTGTTCATCAGCTCGTAGTCGACGAGCATGACGATCGCCAGCGCCAGCATCACGACGCCGCCGACGAGCTTGAGCAGCCGGCCGTGCTTCTCCTGCAGCCGTGCGGCGCGCATGGTCACGACGGCGGCGACGAACACACCGATCTCGTCCAGCAGAAACGGGATCATGTAGAGCACGAACAGGACCGCCGCACCCAGGAACGACACGTCGTTGGCGGCGAGCAAGCTGGTCCACAGCACCGGGAAGCCGGCCGTGCACGGCGTCTCGAGCAGCGACACACCGACGGCGAGCGCGACGGTCGCGGCGAGCGCCGCGACCAGCGACCGCCCGGCGGCGATCTCCCGGATACGTGCGTAGATGCCCGGTTTGCTCGACGTGGGGATCGCCAGCGACGGCCCGCGACGGTACCAGAAGTAGTCCTTGATGTTGATGACGCCGAACGCGCCGGCGATCGCGGCGACGCCGAGCCGCACCAGGCCGACCACCGCGACGAACGCGAGCGCGGTGTAGATGCCCGCCATGTAGAGGGCGTAGAGGGCCGCGGTGACCACCAGGAACGTGCTGCCGACCGCGAGCACCCGGCCGCGTGAGCCGGTCCGCAGCACCATCGCCAGCAGGATCGAGATCACCCACAGCGAGCACGGGTTGATCCCGTCGAGCGCGCCGATGAGCAGCGTGGAGACGACCAGCGACCGGTCGCCGACGTCGACCGTGCCGAGCAGCGGCACGTCGAGCGCGGTGTCCACGGCAGGGCGCTCCCGCTGGCTCCCGTCCACCGGGCAGGACGCCGTCGGCCCCACCCCGCAGGTGCCGGCGCTGCCGCTGACCCCGCCGGGGCCGCGGCGGCCGGCGAGCGCGTCGCGGACCGCCCGTTCGATGCTCGTCCCGGTCTCCCGGGTGTAGCCGATCCACACGCGGTCGCCGAGAAACGTGGTCGGCACCGCCTGCGCGCTCACCCCGTGCCGCCGCGCCGTCTCCGCGAACCGTGCACGGTTGCCCGCGTCGTGCCAGACCTCGTACTCGCGGACGACCAGCCGCGGCTCGCGCCGCTGCAGGTCGGCGAGCATC
>DATGDX010000026.1:0-4402 GCA_035310665.1 Mycobacteriales bacterium
GCGGCGGTCGCCCGGGCGGTGCCCGACGGCGCGTCCGCCTTGCCGGGGTGGTGCAGCTCCACGATCTCGACGGAGTCGAAGTACGGCGCGGCCTGCGCCGCGAAGCGCATCATGAGCACCGCGCCGATCCCGAAGTTCGCGACCACGAGCACCGACACGGCCGGGGCGCCCGCCAGCCACCCCCGCAGGGTCGCCAGCCGCGCGTCGTCGAACCCGCTCGTGCCCACGACCGCGGACACCCCGGCGTCGATGCACCGCCGCAGGTTGTCCATGACCGCGTCCGGGTGCGTGAAGTCGACCGCGACCTCGGCCGTCGCGAGGTCGCCGGCGGTCCACCCGACGTCGAGCGCCGCGACGAGCTCCAGGTCGTCGGCGTCGGACACCGCACGGCACACCTCGGTGCCCATGCGCCCGTCGGCGCCGAGCACCGCGACGGGGATCGCGCTCACGGGAGCCGCCCGCCCGCCACCGGCCTCACGACACGACCCCCGAGAAGTCCCCGCCGTCGAACGGGCCCACGACGGACAGGGTCAGCGGCCGGGACAGCACGTCGGACGCCACGGCGCGGACGTCGTCGAGCGACACCGCCGCGATCCGCGCGAGGATGTCGTCGACCCCGAGCAGCTCGCCGTACACGAGCTCGCTCTTGCCGAGCCGGCTCATCCGCGAGCCGGTGTCCTCGAGCCCGAGCACCAGCGAGCCGGACAGCTGGCCCTTGCCGCGCGCCAGCTCCTCCTCCGTCAGACCGGTGCGCGCCACCGCGGCCAGCTCGTCGCGGCAGATGGCCAGCACGTCGTCGATCTTGTCGGGGAGGCAGCCGGCGTAGACGCCGAACGTGCCCGAGTCGGCGAACTGCGAGGTGTAGCTGTAGACGGAGTAGGCGAGCCCCCGCTTCTCGCGCACCTCCTGGAACAGCCGCGAGGACATCCCGCCGCCGAGCGCCGCGTTGAGCACGCCGAGGGCGAACCGGCGCTCGTCCGTGCGGGCGTACGCGGGCCCGCCGAGCACCAGGTTGGCCTGCTCGGTCGGGCGCGCGAGGACCGCCACGCCGGGGCGTGTCCGCGGGGGACGGCCGCCGACGCGGGCCGCCGCGGGGGCCGCGGCCTCGTCGGGCAACGCTCCCGCGGCGTCGAACGCGGCGCGCACCAGCCGCACGAGCCGCCCGTGGTCGAGGTTCCCGGCGGCCGCGACGACCAGGTGCGGCGGGCGGTAGCGCCGGCGGTAGTACCCGGCGATCGCGGTGCGGGACAGGCCGCGGATCGAGTCGGTGGTGCCCAGCACCGGGCGGCCCAGCGGGGTGTCGCCGTACAGCGCGGTGCAGAAGCCCTCGTGCACGGCGTCGCTCGGGTCGTCGTCGTGCATGGCGATCTCCTCGAGCACCACGCCGCGCTCGTTCTCCACGTCCGCGGTCGCGATCAGCGACGAGGTCACCATGTCGCAGACGACGTCGACCGCGAGCGGCAGGTCGGTGTCGAGGACCCGCGCGTAGAAACAGGTGAACTCCTTGGTGGTGAACGCGTTGGTCTCCCCGCCGACCGCGTCCATCGCCGCGGCGATCTCCAGCGCCTCGCGCCGCCGGGTGCCCTTGAACAGCAGGTGCTCGAGGTAGTGCGACGCGCCGGCGAGTGACGGGGCCTCGTCCCGCGACCCCACCCCCGCCCAGATCCCGAAGGAGACGGACCGGACGTTGGGCACCGCCTCGGTGATGATCCGCAGGCCACCGGGGAGGACGGTGCGCCGGACGACCGCGCCCCCGTCCGTGCCGCTGCGGATCGTCTTGGTCGTGCCGGGCCGCTGCGTCCCGGGCAGCAGCGCCCCGCCGATGCGGCTGGCTCCGCTGGTCACTCCGGCGACTCGCCCTCCGGGAGCACGGGGACGAGGGAGAGCTTCCCGCGCGGGTCGATCTCGGCGATCTCCACCTGGACCTTGTCGCCGACCTTCACGACGTTCTCGACGTTCTCGACCCGCTTGCCGCCGGCCATCTTGCGCAGCTGCGAGATGTGCAGCAGCCCGTCCTTGCCCGGCATCAACGAGACGAAGGCGCCGAACGTGGTCGTCTTGACGACGGTCCCCAGGTAGCGCTCGCCGACCTCCGGCATCGTCGGGCTCGCGATCGCCGTGATCTGGGCCCGGGCGGCCTCCGCGGACGGCCCGTCCGTCGCGCCGATGTAGATCGTGCCGTCGTCCTCGATCGAGATATCGGCGCCGGTGTCGTCCTGGATCGCGTTGATGATCTTGCCCTTCGGGCCGATCACTTCGCCGATCTTGTCGACCGGGATCTTGATAGAGATGACCCGGGGGGCGTAGGGCGACATCTCGTCCGGCCGGTCGATCGCCTCGCTCATCACGTCGAGGATCGCCAGCCGGGCCGCCTTCGCCTGCTTGAGCGCGCCCGCGAGCACCTCCGACGGGATCCCGTCGAGCTTGGTGTCCAGCTGCAGCGCGGTCACGAACTCCCGGGTCCCGGCGACCTTGAAGTCCATGTCGCCGTACGCGTCCTCCGCGCCGAGGATGTCGGTGAGGGTGACGTACTCGCCGGTCTCGTGGACCAGCCCCATGGCGATGCCGGCCACGGGTGCCTTCAGCGGGGCGCCGGCGTTGAGCAGCGACAGGGTGGACGCGCACACCGACCCCATCGACGTGGACCCGTTGGACCCCAGCGCCTCCGACACCTGGCGGATCGCGTAGGGGAACTCCTCGCGGCTGGGCAGCACGGGCAGCAGCGCCCGCTCGGCGAGCGCCCCGTGGCCGATCTCGCGTCGCTTCGGCGAGCCGACCCGCCCGGTCTCCCCGGTGGAGTACGGCGGCATGTTGTAGTTGTGCATGTACCGCTTGGTGCGCTCCACGGCGAGCGTGTCGAGCATCTGCTCCATCCGGAGCATGTTGAGCGTGGTGACGCCCAGGATCTGGGTCTCACCGCGCTCGAACAGCGCGGAGCCGTGCACCCGAGGCACGACGTCGACCTCGGCGGCGAGGGTGCGGATGTCCTCCGGCCCCCGCCCGTCGATCCGCACCCGGTCACGGACGATCCGCTCGCGGACCAGGCTCTTCGTCAGCGCGCGGAACGCGGCGAGGATCTCCTTCTCGCGGCCCTCGAAGCGGTCGCCGATCCGCTCCCGCGCCAGCTGTTGCACCTGCGCGATGCGCGCCTCGCGGTCCTGCTTCCCGGGGATCGTGAGCGCCTCGGCGAGCTCCTCGCGCACCGCGCCCGTCAACGCCTCGAGCATGTCGTCGGTGTAGTCGAGGTACACGGGGTAGTCCGCCACCGGCTTGGCGGCCTGCCGGGCCAGCTCCCGCTGTGCCAGGCACAGGCTGCGGATCGCGGGCTTGGCCGCCTCCAGCCCGCCGGCCACGACCTCCTCGGTCGGCGCGGTCGCGCCGCCGTCGACGAGCGCCACGGTTGCGGTCGTCGCCTCCGCCTCCACCATCATGATCGCGACCTCGCCGGCCGGGTCGTCGCCGACGACCCGGCCCGCCACGACCATGTCGAAGGTCGCGCGGCCAAGCTCCTCGTGGGTCGGGAAGGCGATCCACGATCCGTCGACGTGGGCGACCCGAGTGGCGCCGATCGGGCCGGCGAACGGCAGCCCGGCGAGCATCGTCGACGCGCTCGCCGCGTTGATGGCGACGACGTCGTACAACGTGTCCGGGTCGAGCGACAGCACCGTGCACACGACCTGGATCTCGTTGCGCAGCCCCTTGACGAAGCTGGGCCGCAGCGGCCGGTCGATGAGCCGACAGGTGAGGACGGCCTCCTCGCTCGGCCGCCCCTCGCGGCGGAAGAAGGAGCCGGGGATGCGCCCGACGGCGTACATCCGCTCCTCGACGTCGACGGTGAGCGGGAAGAAGTCGAGCTGTTCCTTCGGGTGCTTCGACACGGTGGTGGCCGACAGGACCATCGTGTCGCCGAGGTAGGCGACGGCCGAGCCGGCCGCCTGCCGGGCGAGCCGCCCGGTCTCGAACCGCAGCGTGCGGCTGCCGGCGGCGCCGGCGTCGATCACGGCCTCGGCCGTGCTGACGTGGGATCCCTCCACGGGAGTCCTCCTCGGGACTGGGGCCGACGAGGCACCGCAGGGAGGGGCCGGTCTTCGATCGAAGCTCCCGGCACGCGCGACCGCGGGTCGGGGGCCACTACCGAGGACCGGCACCGGTCCGATCGCGGCACGCCGGCTTCGGGCGCTTGCTGAGACTACTTGCTTGCACTACGAGCTTGGGGACAAACCTACGCCGGCTAGCGCCGCAGGCCGAGCCGCTCGATCAGCGACCGGTAGCGGCTGATGTCGGTGCGGGCCAGGTAGTTGAGCAGGCGGCGGCGCCGCCCGACCAGCAGCAGCAGCCCGCGGCGGCTGTGGTGGTCGTGCTTGTGCACCTTCAGGTGCTCGGTGAGGTCGCTGATCCGGCG
>DATGDX010000027.1:0-14926 GCA_035310665.1 Mycobacteriales bacterium
CGCGGCGGACGACGAGGACCTCGCCGAGGCGCTGCGCGCCGACTTGGCCGACCTGCGGTCGCTGGCCGTGCGGCACGGCGCGAGGTCGCTCATCGAAGCGTGACCCGTCGGTCGTACCGTCAGCGCATGACGGCGACCGACACGGCGTTCCGCCTCACGCAGTACGCCGCGGGTGGCGGATGTGCCTGCAAGATCCCCGCTGGCGAGCTCGAGTCCGTGTTGGCCGGCCTCATGGCCGATACGGGCCCGACCGACGCGGACCCGGCGGCTGACCCGCCGGGCGAGCTCGTCGTCGGGCTCGCGACCGGGGACGACGCGGCCGTCGTACGCATCGACAACGGCCGCGCCGTCATCGCCACCGCGGACTTCTTCACCCCGGTCGTCGACGACGCCTACGACTGGGGCCGGATCGGGGCGGCGAACGCGCTCTCGGACGTCTACGCGATGGGCGGGACGCCCCTCATCGCGGTCAACCTGCTCGCGTGGCCGCGCGACCGGTTGCCGATGGCACTCGCCGCCGAGGTGTTGCGGGGCGCGGTGAGCGTCGCCCGGGCGGCGCGCTGTCACGTCGCCGGGGGGCACAGCGTCGACGACCCGCAGCCGAAGTACGGCATGGCGGTGACCGGACTCGGTGACCCGGGCCGGCTGCTGCGCAACGACACCGGGCGCCCGGGGCAGCCGCTGTCGCTCACCAAGCCGCTCGGCGTCGGCGTGCTCAACAACCGGCATAAGGCGACCGGCGAGGTGTTCCCGCACGCGGTGGAGACGATGGCGGCGCTCAACCGGGACGCCGCCGCCGCCGCGCTCACCGCCGGCGCGGAGTGCGCGACCGATGTAACCGGCTTCGGGTTGCTGGGCCACCTCTACAAGCTCGCGCGGGCCAGCGGCGTGACCGCGGTGGTCGACCGCCGGTCCGTGCCCTACCTCGACGGTGCCCGCGCCTTCGCGGCGGCGGGCTACGTCCCTGGCGGGTCCCGCCGCAACCTCGACTGGGTCCGCCCGCACCTGCCCGCGGCCGCCGACGTCGACGAGCTGGAGCTGCTGCTGCTCGCCGACGCGCAGACCTCCGGTGGCCTGCTTGTGGCCGGCGAGGTGCCCGGTGCCCCGGTCATCGGCGAGCTGGTCGACCGCCGCGAGCACGCCCTGGTGGTTCGCTGAGACCCGCGGCGCGCGCCTGCTGCGGCCCCACCGTGTACGTGGGGTCTTCCGCGGACTGCATCCCGGCCTCGTAGACCGCGAACCGCTTCGCCAGCGACCCGCCGACGAGCAGGGCTCCCCCGACGGCGGCGGCACCTCGACGCCGCCCGGCCACCCCGGTCAGCACGGCGCCGGCGACCGTCAACGCCTGCGACAGCCGCTCGAGGCGCCCGGCCCGCCCCTGCTCGTAGACCTCGCCCACGTCGACCGGCCCGGCGCGCATCCGCCGCCGCGACACGTCGGAGGCGACCAGCTCCAGGGCCGACCCGAGCACCGCCATCCGCCGGGCCGGCGCACAGTCGGCCGCCGGGTTGACCACCGCCGCCAACCCGCCGGAGGCGGCCATCGAGCTGCCCACGAAGACGAACGGCAGCTCGCGGCGGGCGGCGTACCACACCGGCACCGAGGTGTCGGTCACGAGGACGGCCGTGTAGCTCGCCACCCCGATGCCGGACAACCCGGCGGCGATCTCCCCGAGGAACGACACCCGATCGAGCAACCGGGAGCGCGCCAGCGCGTGCACCCAGGGCCGGCGCTTGGCCCCGCCCCTCGCCGGGAAGTGCGCCGCGCCGTGCAGGATGTCGGTGACGACCGCGAGCCCGGCGGTGGGCCCGTAGAGCATCAGGGTCCAGGACCCCATGCTCATCGGGGACGACGGCTTGAACACGCGCATCATGTTCAGGAACCGCTCGGGTCGGCCGAGGTCCTCGATCAGGAACGCGGTGCTCGCGAGGATCGCCACGAACCCGGCGCGCCGCCCGTGCCGCGCCAACCGCCAGTTGCCGGTCACGGCGCCGCCGAAGCCGAGCAGCGAGGACCCGCCGGCGAGCCCCCCGGTGAAGAAGTACGCCGGCACCGGCCACTTCCACACCGGCTTCTTGACGATCGGCCGCCCGTAGTACGACGTGAACTCGGCGCGCTCGACCATCGGCTCCTCGAGGCCGCGCCCACCCCCGCGCGGGCTCACCGGCGTTTGCCCAGGAACGACGCGAGCGTCCCGACCAGCATGGTCGCCGCGGCGACGGCGGCCGCGCGCCACATCTTCCCGAGATGCTTCGTCGGGACCACGGGGTCCGGCGGCAGGCCGTAGATCTGGGGGTCGTCGAGCAGCAGGAAGAACGCCCCGTCGCCGCCGACGCCGTCGTGCTCGTCCGCGCCGTACAACCGCGCGCCCGCGACACCAGACGCGTGCAGGGCCTCGACCCGGTCGGCCGCGCGGGCCCGCAGCTGCTCCAACGGCCCGAACTGGATCGAGTCGGTCGGGCACGCCTTCGCGCACGCCGGCTCCAGGCCGCCGCGCAGCCGGTCGTAGCACAACGTGCACTTCCACACCCGTCCGTCGCCCTTGCGCTGGTCGATCACGCCGTACGGGCAGGCGGGGATGCAGTAACCGCAGCCGTTGCAGACGTCGGCCTGCACGACCACGGTGCCGAACTCGGTTCGGAACAGCGCGCCCGTCGGGCAGACGTCGAGGCAGCCCGCGTGCGTGCAGTGCTTGCAGACGTCGCTGCTCATCAACCAGCGGAAGCCGCCGTCGGAGCCTTCCGGGGCGGCCGGCTGCTCGATGAACGCCACGTGCCGCCAGGCGTTGGCGTTCAGCGACCCCGTGTTGTCGTACGACATGCCGAGCAGCCCGAACCGGTCGTCCGGCACGCCGTTCCACTCCTTGCACGCCACCTCGCACGCCTTGCACCCGATGCAGATCGACGTGTCGGTGAAGAACCCGACGTGCGGGGGCGCATCGACCCAGCCGGCGTCGGGCGCGGGGTCGAGCGGGCCGGAGAAGCTGGTGCGGCTGACCATCAGGGCTGCCCTCCTTGACCCGCGAGCTCGTCGGCGGTCCGCGCCACCGTGCCGGTCGCCGTCGTGATCCCGGCGCGCCGGCGGTAGTCCGCCAGGTAGGCGAGCAGCGCCGGCCCGGTCGGCCGCCGCCCGGGCCGGATGTCGCACGTGCCCACCTTCGACTCCTGGATGTGCACGTTCGGATCGAGCACGATCTCGAGCAGGTCGTTCGCGACGTCGCCGGTCGTCAGGCCTCCGTGGCCCCAGTGGTACGGGATGCAGATCTGGTGCACCACCCCCCCTCGACGCGCAGGGGGGCGAGCCGGTCGGTGACGACCACCCGCGCCTCGACGGCCGCGCGGGCGGTGACCAGGTGCGCCCACTCCAGGTGGGCCAGCCCGCGCTCGCGAGCGAGCGCGGGCGACACCTCGATGAACAGCTCCGGCTGCAGCTCCGCGAGGTAGGGGACGTAGCGGCTCATCCCGCCGGCGGTGTGGTGCTCGGTGAGCCGGGACGTCGTGAACACGTAGGGGAAGACGTCGCTGCCGCCCTCCGGCGGGCTCGGGTTCGCGGGGTTCTCCACGCGCGGGTAGACCTGGCGCACCGGGTTCGCCTGCTGGGTGTAGAGCGGGTTGCGCACCGGCGACTCCGCCGGTTCGTAGTGCGTGGGCAGCGGCCCGTCCAGCAGCCCGTGCGGGGCGTAGAGCCATCCCTTGCCGTCGGACTGCATGATGAACGGGTCCGCGCCGGACAGCCCGGCCGGGCCGGTGGCGTCCGCGGGCGGGCGGTACGACGGCGGCTTCGTCTTCTCGACATCCGGGATGTCGGCCCCGGTCCACTCGCCGCGCGTCTCGTCCCACCAGACGTAGGCCTTGCGCTCGCTCCACGGCCGCCCCGCCGGATCCGCGGAGGCACGGTTGTAGAGGATCCGCCGGTTCGCCGGCCACGCCCACCCCCACTCCAGCGCCGTCGGGCCCTGCTCACCCGCCGGGGTGCGCCGCGCCGCCTGGTTCACCCCGTCCGCGTAGACACCGGTGTAGATCCAACAGCCACCGGACGTGGTGCCGTCGCCGCGCATCTGGGTGAACGTGGACAGCAGCCGGCCGCTGGTCACGTCGTACCCGTTGATCTCCTTGAGCACCGCGTGCGCGTCGGGTTCGGCGTGCCGCCCGTGGGTCGGGTAGTCCCAGGTCAGGTCGGCGACCGGGGTGTCCCGGGGGTCGGCGGACGCCGCCAGCTTCTCCTTCAACCGGCGACCGAGGTGGTAGAAGAACCACAGGTCGGACGTGGCCTCACCCGGCGGGTCGACCGCCTTCTCCCGCCACTGCAGCAGGCGCTGGGTCTGGGTGAACGTGCCCTCCTTCTCGACGTGGGAGGCGGCGGGGAGGAAGAACACCTCGGTCCGGCAGGTCTCCGGGCTGATCTCGCCGGTGGCGACCTCGGGTCCGTCCTTCCAGAACGTGGCGCTCTCGATGAGCGTGAGGTCGCGGACCACGAGCCAGTCGAGGTTGGCCATGCCGAGCCGCTGGGCCTTGCCGTGCGCGGAGCCGACCGCGGGGTTCTGCCCCAGCAGGAAGTACCCTTTGATCCTGCCGTCGATCATCGACAGCACCTGCTGGTAGGTGCCGTGATCCCCGGAGATCCGCGGGAGGTGGTCGAAGCAGAAGTCGTTGTCGGGCCGGGCGGCGTCGCCGAAGTATGCCTTCAGCAGGCTCACCGTGTAGGCCCGGGCGTTGGCCCAGAACCCCTTGGTCCGGCTGCCGGTCAGGCTGTCGACGTACTCCGGCAGCCCGGGATGGGTCGCGGCGTGCGGCATGGGAAGGTAACCGGGCAGCAGGTCGTAGAGCGTCGGGATGTCCGTCGAGCCCTGGATCGACGCGTGCCCGCGCAGGGCCATGACGCCCCCGCCGGGCCGACCCATGTTGCCGAGCAGCAGTTGCAGGATCGCCCCCGCGCGGATCGTCTGCACGCCGGTCGTGTGCTGGGTCCAGCCGACGGAGTAGACGAGCGCGGTCGTGCGGTCGTGCCCGGAGTTGCGGGTCCAGGCGTCGCACACCCGGGCGAACAGCTCGCGCGGGACGCCGCACACCTGCTCGACGACCTCGGGCGTGTAGCGGGCGAAGTGTCGCTTGAGGATCTGGTATACGCAGCGGGGGTGTTGCAGCGTCGGGTCCGAGGGCGGGACCTCGCCCCCGAGCGGGGCGCCGTGACCCCCGAACTCGTGCCCGGCCGCGTGCTCACGCGCCTGCTCCGAGCTGCCCCGGGTCTCCTCGGGGGTCTGCTCCATCCCGGCGTACTGCCACGTGCGGGTGTCGTAGCTGCGGGTCTGCGGGTCGAACCCGCTGAACAGCCCGTCGAGGTCCTCGGTGTCCCGGAACTCGTCGCTGACCAGCGTCGCGGCGTTCGTGAACGCGACGACGTAGTCGAGGAACGCCAGGTCGTTGCTCAGGACGTGGTTGATGATCCCGCCGAGGAAGGCGATGTCGCTGCCGGCGCGCAACGGGACGTGGAGGTCGGCGAGCGCGCTGGTGCGGGTGAACCGCGGGTCGACGTGGATGACGGTCGCGCCGCGGTTCTTCGCCTCGACCACCAATGGAACCCGACCGGGTGGCACTCGGCCATGTTCGAGCCCTGGATGACGATGCAGTCAGCGTTCGCGAGGTCCTGCTGGAACTGGGTGGCGCCGCCGCGACCGAACGAGGTCCCCAGACCGGGGACGGTGGCGGAGTGTCATATGCGCGCCTGGTTCTCGATCTGGATCGCGCCCAGCGCGGTGAACAGCTTCTTGATGAGGTAGTTCTCCTCGTTGTCCAGCGTCGCCCCGCCCAGGCTCGCCAGCCCGAGGGTGCGGTTGAGCCGCCGGCCCTCGGCGTCGGTGTCCTGCCACCCGGCCCGGCGCGCCTCGATCACCCGGTCGATGATCATTTCCATCGCCGTGTCGAGGTCGAGCGGCTCCCAGTCGGTCCCGTACGGCCGACGGTAAAGGATCTTTGTCTGCCGCAGCGGGCCGGTGACCAGGTTCTTGCTCGCGCTGCCCTTCGGGCACAGCCGCCCCCGCGAGATCGGGCTGTCCGGGTCACCCTCGATCTGGGTGACCGCACCGTCCTCGACGTAGACACGCTGGCTGCAGCCGACCGCGCAGTAGGGACACACCGAGCGGGCCACCGTCTCCGCCCGGCTGGTCCGGGGCTCCAGGCTCGCCGACCGGGGCGACTCGGCGGCGCGCCCGCGCCCGAGCAGGTCCGGCCCGGTGAGCTGGCGGACGACCGGCCAGCCTTCGATCCAGGTGCGCACGCCCATGGCCGCCGACTCCCATCCGTCGCGGACCCGACCAACCGCATCCAACTCCGCCATGGGGAGAGGCGGCAAGCGAGGCGCGGCGCGCCGCGGAGCGCCTCGTACGCTGCGGCGCATGGGTCAGGTGACCGCGCGCCGCCGCGTGCTGCGCCTCGACGCCACCACGCGGCGCGGGGTGCAGCGCCCGGACACGCTCGCGGTCGAGCAACCGCTCGAGATCCAGGTCGGCGGATCACCGGTCACGATTACCATGCGGACGCCCGGCGCCGATCTCGACCTGGTCCCCGGGTGGCTCGTCGCCGAGGGGGTGGTGACCGGTCCACACGACATCGTGTCGATGACGACCTGCGCGGAGTCGACGGTCGACGTCACGCTGGCGCCGGGTGTCGCGCCGCCGCGACCCCGCGCGTTCGCGACGACGAGCGCGTGCGGAGTCTGCGGCGCCCAGAGCCTCGCGGAGGTCCGTGCGCACCACCGCTGGGACGTCGGCGGCGACGAGACAAGCGTTTCCGCCGAGGTGCTCGCCACGCTCCCGGGGACCCTGCGGGAGGCGCAACGGGCGTTCGACGCGACCGGAGGGTTGCACGCCGCCGGGCTGTTCACGTCCACCGGCGACCTGCTGCTGCTCCGGGAGGACGTGGGGCGGCACAACGCCCTCGACAAGGTGGTCGGCGCGGCGCTGCGAGACGGCCGGCTGCCGCTGCGGGGGCACGTGCTGCTCGTCAGCGGGCGGGCGTCGTTCGAGTTGACCGCGAAGGCCCTCGCCGCCGGCGCCCCGCTGCTCGCCGCGGTGTCCGCGCCGTCCACTCTCGCCGTCGACCTCGCACAGGAGGCGGGGCTCACGCTCGTCGGCTTCCTGCGCGGCCCGTCGATGAACGTCTACGCCGGTGCGCACCGGGTCGTCCTCGGCGCCAGGGACTGAGCGCCCCCCACGGACCGGCCCGACGGACGGACGCCGTCGTACGACGCGTGCCACGGCTCACCTCCCCCGGGCCATCGCCGATGGTCACGTCGCGGGAAAGGGACAAGGACACATGCGAGCAGAACCGACGGCCGCGACGCCGGCGGGCCGCTGCGGCGGCTGGGGTGGCTGTCGTGGCCGGGGCCGGCTCGCGCGACCGCGCGGCGGGTCGGCGTTCCGACCCTCGTGCTCGCCGGCTACTTCGTGGCCTACCTCGCCTGGCACCTCCTGTCCGGTGCGGCCGGGCACGAGCGTCTCGTCATCTCCGACGCGGCGAACGTCCCCGTCAGCGCTGCCGCCGCCGTGCTCGCGGTCGGCTGCGCCCGCGCCGCGGAGGCCGACCCGCGCACCCGCCGTGCCTGGTGGTTCATCGCTGCCGCGATGGTCTTCCAGACCTGGGGGGACGTCGCCTGGTTCTGGTTCGACGCGGTCCGGGGCGTCGACGCCTACCCCTCCGTCGCCGACATCGGCTACCTCGGCCTCTACCCGCTGCTGCTCGCCGGGCTGCTCCTGCTCCCGCGCCGACATCGCAGCCGCCGGGAACACGCAATGCTCGGCCTGGACGCGGCCGTCGTCCTCGGCGGCTTCATGGTCATCTGGGCGTTCTCGCTCGGCCCCGCCCTCCACGCGCACCGGCGGGCTGGAGGGGGTCATCTCGGTCGCCTACCCCCTGGGCGATCTGCTCCTCGTCCTCGACGCGGCGACGGTGGCGCTGCGTGGCCAGTCCGCGCTGACCCGGGTTCCCATGACCGTGATGCTCGCCGGCCTCGGAACCTGGGCGAATCGCCGACACCGCCTTCGCCTACTTCACGGCGAAGGGAAGCGGGGGCGGCTGGGTGGACCCGTTGTGGATCGCCGCGCTGTGCTGTTTCGCCGCCAGCGCCGACCAGTACCGCCTGGGACTGCGGGCGGCGGCCGACGGGGTAGGCGTGGCGGCGGCGACTCGGCCGGTGGAGAAACCGAGTCTGTTGCCGTACCTCGCCCTGGTCGCGGGCTACGTCGTCGTCGGCCGTGCCGCGCTCGACCTGCCGCTCTATCCGCTCGGAGGGCTCCTGCTCGCCAACGTGCTCGTGACGGCGACCGTCGTCATGCGGCAAATGCTCGCCGTCAGCGAGCACGCACGGCTGGCGGACCGGTACCACGTGGCGGTGACCACGGACGGGCTGACCGGGCTGCTGACCCGGCGCCACTTCCTCGACCTCGCGGCGGACACGATGTCGCTGTGCCTGCGGGCCGGGCGCCCGGTGGCGCTGCTCGTCATCGACGTCGACCGGTTCAAGCACGTCGACGACCGCCACGGCCACCTCGCCGGCGACGCCGTGCTCGCGCACGTGGCTCAGCGCTGCCGGGGGTGCTGCGGGACGCCGACCTGCTCTGCCGCTTCGGCGGCGACGAGCTCGTCGCCCTGCTCCCGGGCGCGGACCCCGAGGACGCGTTCGCGTGCGGCGAGCGGGTCGTCGGGGCGGTCCGCGTCGTCCCGGTGGTCGTCGACGGCCGGCCGCTGCACGTGACCGTCAGTGTGGGAGCGGCGACCCGAGCCGACGGGGCGAACGTCTCGGAGCTCATCGGGGCGGCGGACGGGGCGCTGTACGGCGTGAAGCAGTCGGGGCGCGACCACGTCCGGCTCTCCCCCGGGGTCCCGCTGCCGCGCCGCGCGGGCTGGCCTGGCCGACCGGATGGCCGCCAGCGGGACCACAGGTCCCGTGGTTTCGGCGACACGCCGAGACCGCCAATTGCCGGGACCACGAGTCCGGGGCGCGGGCGGCGGTCGCGAGAAGGCGCGTCCGCGCCGCGGGTAGCGTCGACGGCATGCACGGGTGGGGTCGCCGGCTCGGCTCGGCGCTGCTCGTGGCCCTGCTCGCGGCGCTGTGCGTCCGGCTCGGCTACTGGCAACTCGACCGGTGGCACCAGCGCCGGGCGGCGAACGCCGTCGTCACCGCCAACGCCCGCCGGCCGCCGGTGCCCGTCGACACCCTCCTCTCCCCCGGGACCCCGCTCGATCGCGGGATGCAGTGGCGGCGCGTCACCGCCACCGGGCAGTACGACGCGATTCACGAACTGCTCGCCCGGGACCGCCCCGCCGACGGCCGCCTCGGCTACCACGTGCTCACCCCGCTCGTCACGCCGGGCGGCAGCGCGCTGCTCGTCGACCGCGGGTGGGTCCCGTTCGGGGCGACGGCAACGAGCGCGCCCGACGTTCCGCCACCGCCGCCCGGCCGGGTCACCGTCACCGGACGGATCCGGGCCAGCGAACCGCCCGGCGCGCGCGGCAGCCGCAGCGACCGGGCCCCGGCCGGGCAGGTGATCCGGATCGACCTGCCCGCGATCGGCCGCCAGCTGCCCTACCCGCTCTACGGCGGCTGGGTGGAGCTCACCGCGCAGCGACCGGCCGCGTCGGGGCCGCTGCCGCAGCCACCGCCCCCGCCCGAGGTGTCCGACGGGCCGCACCTGGCCTACGCGGTCCAGTGGTTCCTGTTCGCCGGTATCGCGGTCGTCGGCGGGGGATATCTCACCTGGGCGGATGCGGGGAGCCGTCGCCGGCGACCCCGCGCGGTCACCGGCAGTGGGGACGAGCGGGAGCCGGCGCGGACCGGGTGAACGGGAGGCCATCGTGGCCGGGAAGATCGAGGACTACGCGCTCATCGGGGACATGCAGACCGCCGCGCTCGTGTGCCACGACGGGTCGGTCGACTGGCTGTGCCTGCCCCGGTTCGACTCCGGTGCCTGCTTCGCGAACCTCCTCGGCACCAAGGACAACGGCATGTGGAAGATCGCGCCGGTCGGGGCGGGGCCGGCGAACCGGCGGAGCTACCGCGGGGACACCCTCGTCCTGGAGACGGTGTGGGACAGCGTGGGCGGGTGCGTCCGCGTCGTCGATTTCATGCCCCCCCGCGGCGAGGCGCCCGACGTCGTGCGGATCGTCGAGGGGGTGTCGGGCTCGGTCCAGATGCGCAGCGAGCTGCGGCTGCGCTTCGACTACGGCTGGATCGTGCCGTGGGTGCGCCGCATCGACAACCAGCTCGGCGCGGTCGCGGGCCCCGACGCGATCTGGTTGCGCTCCCCCGTCGACACCCACGGCCGCGACTACGCGACGTACTCGGACTTCACGGTCCGGGCGGGCGACCGGCTGCCGTTCGTGCTCACCTGGCACCCCTCCCACCTGCCCTCGCCGCACCCCGTCGACGGTCTCGAGGCGCTCGACGCCACCACCGCCTTCTGGTCCGACTGGTGCGGCAGGTGCCGCTACGAGGGCGAGTGGCGGGAGGCCGTCGTCCGCTCGCTGGTGACGCTCAAGGCCCTCACCTACGCGCCGACCGGAGGGATCGTCGCCGCGGCGACCACCTCGCTGCCGGAGGACCTGGGCGGGGTGCGCAACTGGGACTACCGCTACTGCTGGCTGCGCGACGCGACGTTCACGCTGCAGGCGGCGCTGTACAACGGCTACGTCGACGAGGCCCGGGCCTGGCGGGAGTGGCTGCTGCGGGCGATCGCGGGCAGCCCGGAGGACCTGCAGATCATGTACGGCGTCGCCGGCGAGCGCCGGCTGCCGGAACTCGTGATCGACTGGCTGCCCGGCTACGAGAACTCCCGCCCCGTGCGGATCGGCAACGCGGCGGTCCGCCAGCGCCAGCTCGACGTCTACGGCGAGGTGATCGACGCGCTCGAGCTGGCCCGGGAAGCCGGCATGGAGAAGAGCGACGTCGCCTGGTCGGTGCAGCGGGTGCTGCTGGAGTGGCTGGAGGAGCACTGGCGGGAGCCGGACGAGGGCCTGTGGGAGGTGCGCGGCGGGCGCCGGCAGATGGTGCACTCGAAGGTGATGGCGTGGGTCGCGTTCGACCGCGCGGTGCGGGGTGTGGAGCACTTCGGGCTGCCGGGCCCGGTCGAGCGCTGGCGCCACCTGCGCGAGCAGATCCACGCCGAGGTGTGCGCGCGAGGGTACGACGCCGAGCGCGGCACCTTCACGCAGTCCTACGGCTCCCGCGCCCTGGACGCGGCGCTGCTGCTCATCCCGCAGGTCGGCTTCCTGCCCCCGGACGACCCGCGGGTCGCCGGCACGGTCGAGGCGATCCGGCGCGAGCTGTGCCAGGACGGCTTCGTGCTGCGCTACCGCCCGGACGAGACCGACGACGGGCTCCCCGGCGACGAGGGCGCGTTCCTCGCCTGCACGTTCTGGCTCGCCGACGACCTCGCGCTCCTCGGCCGCACCGACGAGGCCCGCGAGGTGTTCGAACGGCTGCTCGACCTGCGCAACGACGTGGGGCTGCTCTCGGAGGAGTGGGACCCGAAGGCGCAGCGCCTCGTCGGGAACCTCCCCCAGGCGTTCAGCCACGTGCCGCTGGTCAACACCGCGCGGAACCTGTCCGCGGGGACCGCGGCGAAGCACGCCCGGCGCGACGTCCGGCGATCCCCCGCCGAGCAAGGCCTGCGCGACGAGGCAGACTGACCGCTACGATTCGTCATCGTGATCTCGCCGTCCATGCCCGCGCGGCACCGGCTCCGGCAGCCAGGGCCGCGGTGAGCCGTGTTCCGCGCCGGGTGGCCGTGCCGGCGACCGTCGTCGTCGCGGTCACGCTCGTCGGGGCGCCGGCCGGGTTCGCGGCGTACCGCGTCGATCGCGCCCGCCTCGACACGCTCCCGGCGGCCACCGAGGTCGGCGGGGTGGACGTGTCCGGCCTCGGACGGCGGCAGGTCGTCGCCGCGGTCGGGGCGGCGATCGCGCGGGAGCGCGACCGGGTGACGGAGCTGCGGGTCGCCGGGCGCGCGTTTCGGACGACCCCGCGCCGCCTCGGGGTGACCGACGACGTGCCCGCGGTCGTGGACGCGGCGTTCGCCGAGGCGCAACGCGGGACGTGGGTCTCGCGCACCTGGCGGCGGATGACGCGCCAGGCCGACCCCCCGCGGATCGCCGTCCCCGTCGGCCCCCCGTCCGCCGCGGCGGTGCGCGTTCGTCGACCGCGCCGCGCGCGAGACGGCCGTCGCTCCGGTGGACGCCGCCGCCACCGTCGGGAGCGGCGGCCTGCTCACCTTCGTCCACGCCCGCGCCGGCGCCCGGCTCGACCCCGCCGCGGCGGAGGCGGCGGTGCGCGCCGCGGTCGCCGACGGGCGGCCGCGGACCGTCGCGTTGCGCCCGGTCGCCCCCAAGGTCCGCGACGACACCTTCCGCACGACCGTGCTCGTGCGCACCGGCGAGAACCGGCTTTACCTCTACCAGTCGGGACGGCTCACCCGCACGTTCCCCGTGGCGACCGGGATGCCCGCCTACCCGACGCCGACCGGCGAGTTCCGGATCACGCTCAAGCGCTTCCGCCCCACCTGGGTCAACCCGAGCCCCCGCGTCGGCTGGGGCGCGTCCATGCCCGCGATGATCCCGCCCGGCCCGAACAACCCGCTCGGCACCCGCGCGCTCAACGTCTCGGCGCCGGGGATCCGCTTCCACGGCACCCCCGCGGCCGGCTCGATCGGCTACAACGCCAGCCACGGCTGCATCCGGATGCGCATGCCGGACGTCGAGGCGCTGTTCCCGCTGGTCCCCACCGGCGCCGCGGTGGTCATCACGAGAGGCGGCGGCTCGTCCCGGTGGACGGCGGGCGGCGTTCGCGTCCACCGCCGCCGCCGCCGAGGGCGGCTGACCGGCCGCCCTCGGCGGCCGGACGCCGGCGGCCGGGGCCTTGACGGTCGAAACCGCGGCTGGAAGGTTGGCCCGGCCAACCCGCCGCGACGCGTCAGGGGATCGAGATGGCGATCGTCGACAAGTCCACCGAGCTGTCCGAGCAGGTCCTCGAATCGCTGAAGAACGGCCAGCAGGCGGCGCTCGAGGCCGTCCGCCGGTTCGTGGAGACCGTCGACAAGTCACTGCCGGGACACGGCGTCGAGCCGTCGAAGCGGCAGGAGATCCTCGACGCCGCCTTCGACATGGCGGACCGGCTCGTGCAGACGCAGTACGACTTCCTGCACAACGTCGTGCGGTCCGCGGGCAAGGCGCTGGGCGCGAGCCCCGACGAGCCCGGCGAAAAGCCCGACGACACGACCGAGTAGCGGACGGGTCGGCGGGGTCAGCCGGTCAGCGCGGCGACCAGGGCCGGCAGGACGGTTCCGATCGGCTCGCGGATCAGGGCGTCGGCGAGCTCGTCGTACGGCGTCGGTGCCGCGTTGACGATGACGAGGGCGGCCCCGTTGTCCACGGCGAGCCCGCACAGCGACGCCGCGGGCTGGACCGTGAGCGAGGACCCGACGGCGAGGAACAGGTCGCAGGCGAGGGCCGCGTCACGCGCGGCGGCGAACACCCGCGGGTCGAGCTGCTGCCCGAACGAGATCGTCGCCGACTTCTGGATGCCGCCGCAGACCAGGCACGCCGGGTCGTCCTCCCCCGCGGCGACCCGGTCGAGCGCGTCCGTCATCGGCGTACGGCGACCGCAGCCCAGGCACTCGGCCTCGAACAGCGTGCCGTGCACCTCCACCACCTTCTCCGCGGCCGAACCGGCGCGCTGGTGCAGGCCGTCGATGTTCTGCGTGACGATCGCGACGAGCCGGCCCGCGCGCTCGAGGTCCACCAGGGCCCGGTGACCGTCGTTGGGCCGCGCGGTCCACGCCTCGTGCGCGCGTCGCCCGCGCCACGCGCGGCGGCGCACCTCCGGGTCGCGGACGTACTCCTGCAGCGTCGACAGCCGCTGCGCGTCGGGATCGCGGGTCCACACCCCCTGCGGCCCGCGGAAGTCGGGGATGCCCGAGTCGGTGGAGATGCCGGCACCGGTGAGCACGGTCGCCGCCCGCGCGCCGACGATCGGCGCGGCGAGCTCGTCGACCGCGAGTGCGCGCTGCATCCCCCGACGGTACGTGGCCCGCTGCGCCCGGCCCCGCGGGCCGTCCGGGCCGGCGTGGCGAGCGGCCCCGTCCGAACTTGGGCAGGATGCGGGCATGGACCTGGGAGTCGGCGGGCGCGCCTACGTGATCACAGGAGGCACCCGGGGCCTGGGCCGGGCGACGGCGCAGGCCCTCCTCGCCGAGGGCGCCCGGGTCGTCGTGTCCGGGCGGTCCGCGGAGGGGGTCGCCGCCGGTGCGGCGGGGTTGGGGGGGCCGGACCGCGTGGTCGGCGTCGCGGCGGACAACTCGGACCCCGCCACGCCGGACCGGCTGGTCGCCGCGACACGGGACGCGTTCGGGCGGCTCGACGGGGCGCTCATCAGCGTCGGGGGGCCGCCCGGCGGCCCGGTGACCGCGGTCGGCGACGACGCGTGGCGGGCGGCGTTCGAGAGCGTGTTCCTCGGGGCGGTCCGCCTTGCGTGCACCCTGGCCCGGACGCTGGACGCGGGAGGCTCCCTCGCGTTCGTGCTGTCGTCGTCCGTGCGGATGCCGATCCCGAACCTGGCCACCTCGAACGGGCTGCGGCCGGGGCTGGCGATGGTCGCGAAGACGCTCAGCGACGAGCTGGGGCCGCGGGGGATCCGGGTCAACGGCCTGCTGCCGGGCCGGATCGCGACCGACCGGCTCACCGAACTCGACGCGGCGCAGGGGGACCCGGCCCAGGTCCGGGCCCGCAACGAGACGACGATCCCGCTGCGGCGCTACGGCGAGCCGGCCGAGTTCGGCCGGGCCGCGGCGTTCCTGCTCTCGCCGGCGGCGTCGTACCTCACCGGCGTGATGCTGCCCGTGGACGGCGGGCTGCTCCGCACTCTCTGACCCCGGGGCACC
>DATGDX010000028.1:0-11557 GCA_035310665.1 Mycobacteriales bacterium
CGTCCGCGCGATCCTCGCCGCGGACCAGCGCGACGAGCCCGGCGTGTTCGAGCAGCGCGAGCGCGTCGCCGAACTCAAGCGCCGGCTGGCCGGGTTGAACGGCGACAGCGCGGCCCGCCACCTCGAAAGCCTCGCCGACGCGCTGGTCCGCAAGGACGTGTGGATCGTCGGCGGCGACGGGTGGGCCTACGACATCGGGTACGGCGGGCTGGACCAGGTGCTCGCCAGCGGTGTCGACGTGAACATCCTCGTCCTCGACACCGAGGTCTACTCGAACACCGGCGGCCAGGCGTCGAAGGCCACGTCCCGCGGCGCGGTGGCCAAGTTCGCGACCGCGGGGAAGACGACGCCGAAGAAGGACCTCGGCGCGCTGGCCATGCAGTACGGCAACGTCTACGTCGCACAGGTGGCGCTGGGCGCCAACGAGGTGCAGACCGTCCGGGCGCTGATGGAGGCGGCCGCGCACCCCGGGCCGTCGCTCATCCTCGCCTACTCCACGTGCATCGCGCACGGGTTCGACATGCGGCTGTCGATGTACCACGAGCGGGACGCGGTGAAGTCCGGCTACTGGCCGCTCTACCGGTTCGCGCCCGGTGAGGAGGAGCACACCAAACCGTTCCGGCTGGACTCGCGCAAGCCGTCGATGCCGGTCGTCGAGTTCGCCCGGACCGGGGCGCGCTTCGCGATGCTCGAACGCACCCACCCCGAGCGGGCCCATGTCCTGCTGGCCCTGGCCCAGGCCGACGTCGACGAGCGGTGGCGCTACTACGAGCAGCTGGCCGGGGTCGAGCGGACGATCGCGCACGCGCCGGGGGCGATCGTCGACCCCCTCGGTGCCGGTGCGGAAGAAGTGCACTGACGAGGCCCGGGAATCCGGAGGAGGGCTCCTGATGACGAACATTGCGGACCGTTCACCCACCGGACGCGGGCCCATCGGAGGCGGCCCGGAGGAGCAGGGCCGCGACGTCGAGTTCAAGCTGTCGACGGCGTACCTCGGCCTGCCCCTGCGGACCCCGATCGTGGCGTCGTCGGGACCGCTCACCGGGCGGATCGAAACGCTGGTGCAGCTCGAGGAGGCGGGCGTCGGCGCCGTCGTACTCCCGTCGCTGTTCGAGGAGCAGGTCGAGCACGACGCGTTGGAGGCGATCGAGGTCTTCGAGCGGGCGGTGAACAGCAACCCCGAGGCCTTCGAGGGCTACTTCGGCTACTTCTCCGACGTCGCCGACTACGAGACGGTGGGGCAGCGGGCGATCCGCCACGTCCGCGAGGCTAAGGCAGCGTTGACCGTGCCCGTCATCGGAAGCATCAACGGCACGACACCCGGCGGCTGGACGCGCTACGCCAAGCAGATCCAGGACGCCGGGGCCGACGCGCTCGAGCTCAACCTCTACGAGGTGGCCGCGGACGCGGAGCGCTCCAGCGCGGAGATCGAGGACGCTCAACTCGCGCTGGTCGCGCAGGTCAAGCAGGCGATCGGCATTCCGCTCGCGGTAAAGGTCAGCCCCTACTACACCGGTTTCGCGCACATGGCGCGCCGGCTGGCCGACGCCGGGGCGGACGGGCTGGTGCTGTTCAACCGCTTCTACCAGCCCGACATCGACGTGGAGACCTTCGACGTCGCCCGGACCCTCGTGCTGTCCCGCCCGGACGAGCTGCGCCTCCCGCTGCGCTGGATCGCCATCGTGTCCGGGCAGGTGGACGCGTCCCTGGCGACCACGAGCGGCGTGCACACCGGCCTCGACGTCGTCAAGTGCGTGCTCGCCGGCGCGGACGTCGCCATGATGACCTCGGCGCTGCTCGAGCACGGACCGACGCACGTCACCGCCGTCCAGGGGGAACTGGTCGCGTGGGCCCGCGAGCATGCCTACGTCTCGGTCACCCAGATGAAGGGAGCGACCAGCCGGCGCCACGTGGCCAACGCCGACGCCTACGAGCGTGCAAACTACGTCGAAACCCTCGTCCGCTACGCGAACACGTTCAACTCCGGCCAGGGTTTCGGCCCCTGGTAAGCCTCCAGTAAGGCGGCGTCTGCCGCTGGTCACTGTCGCGCCCACACCCGCCATTCCCGCGGCTGCTTCCCGCCGCGCTGCATGACACCGAACGACGAGATCAACGACGAGGCGGCGGGCTACAATGTGTTGCACCAACACTCGGGAGTGGGCCAGCCGAAGCGGTCGGCGCAGGAGGCGGGAGAGATGGTCGACGGGGCCGACGAGGGGCGGGGCGACGAGCCCACGCGCGGCACACCCGAGGCGGCCCCGATCCTCAGGATCGACGAGTTCCGGGGGGTCATCCGGCACCTCGACGGCGAGGTCCCCGTCGTCATCGCCGTCCGTGACCGAAACCACTTCAACACGCTGCTGGCGGCGATACCCGTCATCGGGGCGTCGGTGACGCAGGGCGCGCACGGTCCGGTCGTCATCCTCGACGTGGCCGACGTCACATAGTTCTTCCGCGCCGGGTTCCTCCGCCCCCGGCGTCGAGGCGCGGGCGGGCCGCTGCCCTCACCGACCGCTCGACGAGGCGGTGAAGTAGGCTCCGGCGGGTGTTGCGAAAGCTGCCGCTGTTTTCCTTCGTCGCTTTCCTGGTCGTGGTGCTGTACGCCGTGCACCTCTCGCTCGCCGTCCACGCCTGCATGACGCCGCAACAGGTGCGAGCGGATTCCCGCTGCCTCTACATCGTCAACGGCAAGGTCTACAAGCAAGGCACGAGGGCCGCTCCGCATTTCGGTAATGCCTGTGGGACCGACGTGACGTCCCGCGTCCCCCCGAGCCACACGGCGAGTCCGGCCAGGTACCTCGCTCCCAACTACGTCGCCGACGTCTGCCGCCCCGGCGGTCCCTGATCGCACGATCGCAACAGGGTGCTGCCGGGGTGACCGACGCCTCCGGCGGTCTCGCCCTCACCGGCGAGCGGACGCTGCCGGGCATCTGGCACGAGAACTACTGGTTCCGCCGGCACGAGGCGGCGTACCAGGCGCTCGCGCCCTTCTGCCGCCACGCCCGCGTGCTCGAGGCCGGCTGCGGGGAGGGGTACGGCGCGGAGCTGCTCGCGCGCACCGCCGGGGCGTGCGTCCTCGCGCTCGACCTCGACGCGGCGTCGATCGCGCACGTCTCCCGGCGCTACCCCTCCGTCCGCGCGGTGTGCGCCGACCTGCAACGGCTGCCGGTGCGCGACGGTGCCGTCGAGGTGGTCGCCACCCTGCAGGTCGTCGAGCACCTGTGGGACCAGCGAGGCTTCGTCGCGGAGTGCGCGCGGGTGCTGCGGCCGGCGGGCACCCTGCTGCTCACCACCCCCAACCGGTTGACCTTCTCCCCCGGCCGAACCACGCCGGTCAACCCGTTCCACACCCGCGAGTTCGCCCCGGACGAGCTGGTCACGCTGCTCGCGCCGCGCTTCGCCGTCACCCGGCTCTACGGGCTGCACCACGGGCGCCGGCTGCGCCGCTTCGAGCGTCGGCACGGCCCCCTCGTCGACGTCCTCGTCGCGGGCTCCCCGGAGTCGTGGCCCGAGGCCGTGCGGCGGTTCGTGCCGACGGTGCGGGCCGCGGACTTCGCGGTGACCGAGAAGGACGTCACGCGGGCGCTGGACCTGCTCGCCGTCGCGATCCGGACCTGACCCGGACGTGACCGAACCCGTCGGCACGTTCTGCCTCGTCCTGCACACCCACCTGCCCTGGCTGGCGCACCACGGTGCCTGGCCGGTCGGCGAGGAGTGGCTGCACCAGGCCTGGGCAGGCGCCTACCTCCCGGTCGTCGACGTGCTGTCGCGACTCGCCGAGGAGGGACGGCGCGAGCTGCTCACCCTCGGCGTCACCCCGGTGCTCGCCGCGCAGCTCGACGACGCCTACTGCCTGCGCGAGTTCCACACCTGGCTCGGCTTCTGGCAGGCCCGCGCGGAGGGACTTGCCCAGCGTGGGGACGCCGCCTCGCGGGAGCTCGCGGCGTACGAGTTCCGGGCCGCGCGCGACGCGCAGGAGGCCTTCGAGGCGCGCTGGCAGCACGGCGCCTCACCGCTGCTGCGCGGACTCGCCGACGCCGGCGTCGTGGAGCTGCTCGGCGGCCCGGCCACCCACCCGTTCCAGCCGTTGCTCGACGAGCGCTTCGTGCACGGCTGCCTCGCGGTGGGCCTCGACGACGCCCGGCTGCGCGTGGGCGCGGCGCCGGAGGGGATCTGGGCACCGGAGTGCGGGTACCGCCCGGGGCTGGAGACGGTGTACGCCGCGGCCGGCGTGCGCCGGTTCCTCGTCGACGGGCCGACGCTGCACGGGTCGACGGCGGACGCGTGGACCGTGGGGTCCTCCGACGTCGTCGTGTTCGGCCGCGACCTCGACGTCACCTACCGCGTCTGGTCGCCGCGGCGGGGCTACCCCGGCGGCCGGCACTACCGCGACTTCCACACCGTCGACCACCCGTCCGGTTTCCGCCCCGCGCGGGTGACCTCCTCGCGGATGCCCCCGCACGAGAAGGCGCCGTACGACGTGGCGGCGGCGCGGGCCGCGGTCGCGCACGACGCCGAGGACTTCGTCCGCGTCGTGCGCGCCCGCCTGGACGACTGGGCGCGGCAGCGGGGACGGCCCGGGCTGGTCGTCGCGGCGTACGACACCGAGCTGTTCGGGCACTGGTGGCACGAGGGGCCGCTGTTCCTCGCCCAGGTGTTGCGGCTGCTGCCCGGCGCCGGCGTGCGGGTCACGACGCTGCGCGGCGCGGTGGAGGCGGGTCACGTGGCCGGGCCGCGGGAGCTGCCCCCCGGGTCGTGGGGGTCGGGCAAGGACTGGCGGGTGTGGGACGGGGCCCAGGTGCGCGACCTCGTCGAGGAGAACGCCCGGGTCGTCGAGCGCCTGCTGGACGTGGTGGACAAGACCGTGTCGCCGGGGACGCCGCGGCGCCCCGACCTCGACCAGCTGGCCCGCGAGGCGATGTTCGCGGTTAGCAGCGACTGGGCGTTCATGGTGACCAAGGATTCGGCCGCGGCCTACGCCCGGCACCGCGCCCACCAGCACGTGCAGCGGTTCGACCGGCTCGCCGACCTCGTCGCGGCCGGGCGTCCCGCCGACCGGCTCGCCGCGGCGTTGCGCGCCGTCGACGGCCCGTTCGGCCACCTCGACGCGCGCGTGCTCGCTTATCCGCAGGTCGCGGTCACCGGCCTTGTTGGTCAGCCGGGTCCGCTCCCGCCGTGAGCGGGGCATCGGCCGCGTAGGTCGCCTCGCCGCGAACGACCAGCGGACCGTCGAAGGCCAGGACCTCGTTGACCAGCCGGCCGCCCTGGTCGCGATAGTTGATCACAAGGGTGTGCACGCCGAGGTAGACCGCCACCACCTCGAAGCGCAGGTCCGGGATCCGGCGCAGCCCCTCGCTCCAGTAGGCGCGCAGCGCCTGCTTGCCCCGGATGACGCCGTCGCTGCCGACCACCAGGCGCGCGGCGAGCGGTGAGGTGAAGACCACGTCGTCGGCGAAGTGGTCGAGCACCCCGTCGAGGTCGTGCGCGTTCCACCCCCGCAGCCAGCTGTCGACGACCTTCTCGGCTCGGGCGCGGTCCATCTCCCGATCGTGTCACCGTCGGGGAAGCGGGTTCAGGGGCGGCGGTACCAGGCCGTCGGCAGCGTCGCGAAGGAGCGGGCGTCGACGCCGGCGTCCCGGTCCCGTACGTGCCGCAGCTCCCGGGCGAGACCGGGCTCGAGCGCGCGCAGCCGGCCCCCGGCCATCACGTCGACGAAGCACCCGTAGTCGAGGAGGTAGACGTCGTACGCCGTCGCCGTGTCCGCCACCTCGACGACGGCGCGCCGGGTGCGGTGGATGAGCCGGGCGTCGCACAGCTGGCGGATGAGGGGATCGTCCGACTCCCCGGGGCGGCGCAGGTACACGACCCGGGTTCGCTGGTCGGCGCACCGCCGGACCAGGTTGGCCAACGCGGCGTCCGCCTCGCGCGAGATGCGCCCCTGCTTGTCTCGCACGAAGTAGTCCCGCGCGGCCGCGGAGACGTCCGCCCGGGAGATCTTGCCGTGCCCGGCCGCCGCGGCGGCGAGGCCAGCGATGTTCAGGACGTCGCGGGGGACCCGCTCGCCGGCCAGCACCAGTTCGCAAAAGGCGCCGGGCGTGGCGAAGGCGGCGGACAGCAGCTCCCCGGCGTTGGCGACGTCGAGCCGCAGACCTTTGTCCTTCACCAACTCGTGCACGTGGCGGTACAGCAGCTCCCCGAAGAACGCGACCGCGTGTTCGCACTTGTTGCCGAACATCAGCAGCTCGTCGAGGTCGAGGCTGGCGACCGTGTCGCCGCCGACGTCGATACCGGTGTCGGCGCTGTCAACGCCGTCGTCGTCCCGGAGCCGGAACCGGGACCGGTGCTCGACGGATGCGATCCTGATGGTGATGCCCGGCACGGCGAAGAGCGTGCGGCGCAGGAGGTCGGCGAGGAACGGCTGGAGCTCGACGGGCAGCGCCGACCACTCGTCCACGAGCACCCACAGCCGCCGCGGGCGCAGGCACCGCATGACGTCCTGGAGCGCCCCGGCGAGGGACCCGAGCAAAGCGGTCGGTTCCGCGCCGTCCTCCACGGCGCTCACCCGCGTCGTCGTCTCGGTGACGCGATCCATCGCGGCGATCAGCGACGTCACGCGATCACCGAGGTCGAGGTCGAGGATCGCGTCCCACAGGGCGCCGTGCAGCGCCCCGACCACGTCCACGAGCGCGTGCGTCGCCCGCTGCTGCACACGCGCGCGCGCCGCCTCCGAGACCGCCGCCTCCGAGACCGCCGCCTCCGAGACCGCCTCCGCGACCGCCCCGTCGGTGACCGCACCCTCCGAGAAGCCGCCGGACGACCCGATCGCCCGAAGGTCGAGGTAGGTCGCGACGTGACCCTCGCGGCGGACCGTCTCCGCCAGGTACCTCAGCGCGTGCGTCTTCCCGGTGCCCCGGCGACCGAAGAGCACCTGGTGCCCGGGCGACCGGAGCACAGCGCCCACCGGGTCGATCGCCACGAACGTCCGCCGGAGCCGGTCGGGGTCCGTGGTCTGCGCTCGCTTCGGGACACGCATGACGACCGCGTTGAGCGATGTCGCATCCAGGGATGCAGCAGTGCGGGATGCGGTCGACGGGGTGACCTCGGCCCGGCGAGCACGGCGCGGGTCCAGGACGGCATCAGGCATGACCTCTCGCGGTCGATCACTAGCGCGCGGAGCAGTGGGCGGACCAGGGGCTCGGGAGCGTCGCGGAACGTTCCCGGCGACCTTCCCCCTGGTACGCCCCCAGGTAACCGTCAACCTGGGGCGCGGGCAACCACCCCTAGGGAGGCCGCCACCCCCACCCAGGGTGCGCCGCCGCCCGAGGTCGACGCCTCCCGGGAGGTCGACCTGCCCGCGCGATCGGCCGGGGCAGTCAGCCGACGCCGCGGAGGACCGTCGACGGCGCGTGAAGGGGCCACCAGACGACCGGCGAGGACGAAGAGACCAGCGCGGCGACGAGGACCGCCCCGAGCAGGAGCAGCCCGACGACCAGGCCCCGGCGGGCCGGGAAGCTCCCGCGGTGCAACAGCCCGCCGACGGCGCTGCGGGCCAACCCGCCGCCGGGCGCCAGCAGGGTGAGCACGCTGAAGGCGGTCACCGCCAGCGCGGCCCGCGTCCCGACCTCCGGTTCGTCCAGCACCCGCCACCCGAGCACGGCCACCACCGGCGCGGCGAGCAGCGCCACGAGCGCTCCCGCGGCCCCGACCGCGAGCGCGGCGCCGAGCAGCGCCCGGACCAGGTGCACCGGCAGCGCGAGGGTGAGGAGCACGGGGTCGGCCGGCCCGCTGCCCCGGCGGGCACGCCGCCGGGCGAGTGCTCCGCCGGCGGCGGCACCGGTGCCCAGCACCGGCAGCAGGGCGACCACCATCACGGCGACGAGGACGGGCGCGACCGCCGCGACGGTTGCGACCACGGCGAGCAGCAACAGGCCGAGCACGGCGCGCCACAACCGACGCGGGGAGCGGTCGAGGACCGCCGCGGGCTCGCCGGGTGAGAAGGGCACCGCGGGCGGGGGCGCGGGGACGAGCGCGGTCGGGAGCAGCGCGGTCCGGGGCTCCTCGCGCACCGGGACGAGCGCCGTCACCGGCTCGGCGGCCGCGGAGGTCCGGGATGCCGGCACCGGCGGGACGAGCGGCAGCGTGTGCCCGGCCCCCAGCGCGGCGAGCAGTCCCGCGGCCGCGGGCCGGTCGGCCGGGGCGCGGGCGAGCGCGGCGCGGACCAGCGACGCGACCTGGTCCGGCAGCCCGGCGAGGTCGGGATCTTCGTGTGCGATCCGGTAGAGCACGGTCTCGGGGCGCCCGGTGCCGAACGGGGGCCGGCCGGTGGCGGCGTACGCCATGGTGGCGCCCCAGGCGAACACGTCGGACGCGGGCGACGCCTCCCCGCGTGTCACCTGCTCCGGGGCGAGGTAGCCCACGGTCCCCAGCACCAGCCCGGTGCCGGTCAGCGAGCTCACGTCGACCGCCTGGGCGATCCCGAAGTCGATGACCACCGGCTCGCCGTCGACGAGAAGGACGTTGGAGGGCGTCAGGTCGCGGTGGACGACGCCGGCTGCGTGCACGGCTGCGAGCGCCTGGGCGAGCCCGGTCCCGAGCCGGAGCAGCTGCGGCGGCGCCAGCGCCCCCTCCGCGGCGACGACGTCGCTCAGCCGCCGACCGGGGATGTAGCGGGTGACGACGTACGGCGTCGCGGCCTCGGCGTCGGCGTCGACGACCTCGGCGAGGTGCGGGCCGCGGACACGACGCAGCGCCGCGACCTCCCGGGCGAAGCGGCGCCGCCCGACCGCGTCCCCGGTCAGCTCCGGGCGCAGCACCTTGACGGCCACCGCTCGCGAGTCGGGCGCGATCGCGAGGTACACGATGCCCATGCCGCCCGCGCCCAGGCGCCCGATCAGCCGGTAGCTCCCGATCGCGCTCGGGTCGCCCGGCGCGAGGTCGCCGATTCCCATGGCACGACGGTAGCGGCAGCCCCGACCGCTCGGACCTGCCCCGCCGGTCGTTCTCCCGTGTCAGGGGCCCGGTCAGGAGGTCCGGCGCTCCACCGCGGCCCGCGTCTTGCGGGCGATGTCCGCGACGGCCCGCCGGTGCTCCTCGGCCTCGGCGTACAGGTCCAACCGGTTCTTCACCGGCCGGGCCGGCGCGCCGACCGCGATGCTGTAGGGGGGGACGTCGCGGGTGACCACCGCGTGCGCGGCCAGGACGCTTCCCTGCCCGACGGTGGTGCCGCGCAGCACGGTCACCTTGGTCCCCATCCACACGTCGGGTCCGATCCGCACCGGCGACTTCACGATCCCCTGGTCCTTGATCGGAACGTGGATGTCGGCGACGCGGTGGTCGAAGTCGCAGATGTACACCCAGTCCGCGACGAGGGTCGCGGGTCCGATCTCGATGTCCAGGTGGCAGTTCACCGTGTTCTCCTCGCCGAACACGCACTTGTCACCGATGCGCAGGTTCCCCTCGTGGCAGCGGATCGAGGTGCCGTTCCCGAAGTGCACCCACTTGCCGATCACGATGCGCCCGTAGCCCTTGCGCGCGTGGATCTCGACGTTCTTCCCGAGGAAGACCAGCCCCTCGGTGACGACGTGCGGGTAGCGCAGGCGAAACACCAGGAAGCGCCAGTAGCGGATCAGGTGCCATCGCGTCCACGCGCGGTTCCGGATCACCCACCGCAGGCTCGCCCACGTGAGGACGCGGGGCCGCGGTGAGTCGGGGGGGCGCCGGGACACGGCGTACGACGCTAGCGCCCCGCCGACCGCCCCCGCCCCGCGCCCTCGGTGCCGTTGATCATCGAACCTGATCGACGGCACGCGAGGGGGTGGGCACCGAGGGCGGCGGGCTTGGTGCCGGTCACCAGCACGTTGTAGAACAGCCCCGCGGGCACGACCCGGGACATCACCCGGGCGTCCACCGCCGACAGCGCCAGCCAGGTCCGGTAGACGAACACCGCCCACGGCCAGCCGAGCCGGTCCCGGCGCACCGCCGCCTCGAACGTGCGCACCGGCCAGCCGAACCACGCCGCGGTCAGCTCCTCGGTGCGCGTCCGCACGTCGACGGCGCCCGCGCGCAGCGCAGTGCGGGCCAGCTCGCTCGGGTCGAACGTGTGCAGGTCGACGAGCGCCTCGAGCGCGGCCTCCGCCGACGACGCGGCGAGCTCGTCGGGCGCGCGCACGAAGCCCGGCGCGAGCCGCCGCCCCACCCCGGTCGTCGCCCACCAGGTGGCCCGGGACAACCGCCGCGCGATCACGTCCCCGTGCCGCGTCGGCTCCCCCGCGAAGACGAACCGCCCGCCGGGCCGCAGCACCCGCAGCACCTCGCGCAGCGCCTGCTCCACGTCCGGGATGTGGTGCAGCACGGCGTGGCCGACGACGAGGTCGAACGAGTCGTCGTCGTACGGGATCGCCTCCGCGTCCGCGACCCGGCCGTCGACGGAGAACCCGAGCGACTCGGCGTTGCGCTGGGCGACCGCGACCATCCCGGGCGAGATGTCGGTCACGGCGCCCTCGGCGAGCACGCCGGCGAGCTTGAGGTTGAGCAGGAAGAACCCCGTGCCGCAGCCGAGCTCGAGGGCGCGGCCGTACGGCCATCCGGTTCCGCCCGCGATCGTGGTGAAGCGCTCCCGGGCGTAGCGGATGCACCGTTCGTCGAACGAGATCGACCACTTCGCGTCGTACGTCGACGCTTCCCAGTCGTGGTAGACGACGTTGGCCAGCTTGGGGTCGTGGCGGGCCGCCTCCAGCTCGGCCGTGCTGCGTGCCATGGGGGCCGCCCTCACCGCCCCACGAACTGCGCCTTGCCCGGGCCCTGCTCGACGAACGACGTCATGCCGATCGTGCGGTCCTCCGTGGCGAACAGCGCCGCGAAGCTCATCCGCTCGATCTCCAGGCCGGTGTCGAGGTCGACCTCGATCCCGCGGTCGATCGCCTCCTTCGCCGCGCGCAGCGCGTACGCCGGCCCGGACGCGAACTGCGCGGCCCACTCCGCCGCCGCCGCGTAGACGTCGTCCGGAGCGACGACCCGGTCGACCAGCCCGATCGCCAGCGCCTCCGCCGCCTCGACGAACCGTCCGGTGAACACGAGGTCCTTCGCCTTCGCCGGCCCCACGAGCCGGGCCAGCCGCTGGGTGCCGCCCGCGCCGGGGATGATGCCCAGCTTGATCTCGGGCTGCCCGAGCCGCGCGTTGTCGCCGCACACGCGCTGGTCGGCGCACAGCGCCACCTCGCACCCGCCGCCCAGCGCGTAGCCGGTGATCGCCGCGACGACCGGCTTGGGGATGCGGGCGACCGCGCTGCAGGCGGCCTGCAGCGCGCCGGACCGGTCGGCCATCTCCGTGTAGGACATGGCGACCATCTCCTTGATGTCCGCGCCGGCCGCGAACACCTTGGGCCCGCCGTAGAGGACGACGGCGCGCACGTCGCTGCGCACGGCGGCCTCGTCCGCCACGTCGCGCAGCTCGCTCCACACCTGCGTGTTCAGCGCGTTCATCGGCGGCCGGTCCAGCCGGACCGTGCCGATCGCGTCGGCGACCTCGAGGCGTACCAACTCTCCCACCGGCGGACCC
>DATGDX010000029.1:0-4274 GCA_035310665.1 Mycobacteriales bacterium
GCCGATGACGACGTCGACGCGGAAGTCCTCCATCGCGACATAGAGCATCTCCTCGGCCGGTCGCGCCATTCGGTGGATCTCGTCTAGGAAGAGCACCTCGCCCTCGGTGAGGGTCGACAGCAGCGCCGCGAGATCCCCCGCCCGCTCGATCGCGGGTCCGCTGGTGATCCGCAGCGGGGCGCCGAGCTCGGCGGCGATGATCATTGCCATCGTCGTCTTGCCGAGACCGGGCGGGCCGGACAGGAGCATGTGGTCCGGCGGCCGTCCACGCTGCCGCGCGCTTTCCAGCACCAGGGACAGTTGCTCGCGGACCCGCTGCTGCCCGACGAACTCGTCGAGGCGCTTGGGCCGCAGCGCGGCCTCGACCTGGCGCTCGTCCCCGTCGCTGAGCGGCGAGACGATGTCGGTCACGCCTGGGCCGTCGGTCGCGCCTGGGACGTCCGTCGCTGCAGGGCCGTCGTTCAGTGCAGGGCCGTCCGTCACCGCTGGGTCACCGCTGGCCGAGCCGGCGCAGCGCGGACTTCAGCAGCGCGGCGACGTCGGGCTCGCCGTCGAGCATCGCGCCCGTGTCGGCCTCCCGGGTGACGGCGGCCTCCCGGGTGACGGCGGCGACTGCCTCGTCGGCCTCCCGGGCGGACCATCCCAGGCCCGTGAGTGCGGCGGTGACCTGGCCGCGCCAGCGCGGAGCCTCGGAGGTGAGGGCGACCGGCTCGTCCTGCGGGCCGCCCGGCCCGAGCCGGTCCTTGAGCTCGAGCACGATCCGCTGCGCCCCCTTCCTCCCGATCCCCGGGACGAGGGTCAGCGCGGCCAGGTCCTCGGTGGCCACAGCGCGGCGCAGCGCGGCCGGGGAGTGCACCGCGAGCATCGCCTGCGCGAGCCGCGGCCCGACCCCGCTCGCCGTTTGCAGCAACTCGAACACGGCGCGCTCGTCCTCGTCGGAGAACCCGTACAGCGTGAGTGAGTCCTCGCGGACGACGAGGCTGGTCGCGAGCCGGGTGGTCTCGCCGACGCGCAACCGCGCCAGTGTCGACGGGGTGCACTGGACGTACAGGCCGACCCCACCGACCTCGACGACGGCGGCGTCGGGGGCGACAGCGGTGACCGGCCCGCGCACGGACGAGATCACGAACCGCTCCGCTCGACGGCGGCGGCCCGGCGGGCCTGCACCGCGCCGCGCCAGCTAGCGCAGATGGCCAGCGCCAGCGCGTCGGAGGCATCGGCGGGTCGGGGCGCGGCCGGCAGGGCGAGCAGCCGGGTCACCATCGCGCTCACCTGCGCCTTGTCGGCGCGCCCGTTTCCGGTGACCGCGGCCTTGACCTCGCTCGGGGTGTGCAGCGCGACCGGAAGGCCGCGGCGCGCCGCGACCGCGATGGCGATCGCGGCGGCCTGCGCGGTGCCCATGACCGTACGGACGTTGCGCTGGCTGAAGACCCGCTCGACCGCGACCGTGTCCGGGGTCAGCCGATCCAGCCACGCCTCCAGCTCTCGCTCGAGGGCGACGAGGCGCTCGCCCACCGGCGCCTCGCCCGCGGTGCGCAGGACGCCGACGTCGACGAGCGCGGGGCGACCGCCGGGAGCGCCGTCGACGGCACCGAGGCCGCACCGGGTCAACCCCGGGTCGACACCAAGGACGCGCACCCTGCCTCCCATCGCAAACCGGCGCCGGTGACCGGCGCCGAACACGTGTTCGAGACGCTAGTGGGTCGCGGCACCGGGGGCCAGCGACACGCCGCACGACGTCGCCGTGCGGCGTGAAGATCAGCTCGCGGCCTCCACGGCCTCGAGCAGGTCATCCGGGATGTCGAAGTTCGCCCACACGTTCTGGACGTCGTCGCAGTCCTCGAGGGCGTCGACGAGCCGCAGGACACGGCGGGCGTTGTCGCCGTCGATCGGCACGCTCGCGCTCGGCAGCCACGCCACGTCGGCGGACGAGGGTTCGATCCCGGCCGCACCCAGCGCCTCCCGGACCGCACCGAGGTCTCCGGCGTCGCACACGACCTCGAACGACTCACCGAGGTCGTTGACCTCCTCGGCACCCGCCTCGAGCACGGCCGCGAGCACGTCGTCCTCGGTGAGGCCGGCCACCGTGGGCACGATCGCGACGCCCTTGCGGGTGAACAGGTACGCGACCGAGCCGGGGTCGGCCATCGTGCCGCCGTTGCGGGTCATCGCCGTACGGACCTCGGACGCGGCCCGGTTACGGTTGTCCGTGAGGCACTCGACGAGGATCGCCACCCCGCCCGGGCCGTAGCCCTCGTAGGTGACCGGCTCCCAGTCCTTGCCACCCGCCTCGAGCCCCGCCCCGCGGTTGACCGCGCGCTCGATGTTGTCGTTCGGCACCGAGTTGGACTTCGCCTTCGCGATCGCGTCGGCAAGCGTCGGGTTGCCTGCGGGGTCGCCGCCGCCGGTCCGCGCGGCCACCTCCACGTTTTTGATCAACTTCGCGAACAGCTTGCCGCGGCGGGCGTCGACGACGGCCTTCTTGTGCTTGGTCGTCGCCCACTTGGAGTGGCCGCTCATGCCCGCCCTTTCACGATGTCGACGAACAGTGCGTGGACTCGCGCGTCCCCGGTGAGCTCCGGGTGGAAGGAGGTCGCCAGCAGCCGACCCTGCCGGACCGCGACGATCCTACCCGCGCCGCGCGGCGCGCCGACCCGGCCGAGGACGGCGACCCCGGGCCCGACCGTCGTGACCTCCGGCGCGCGGATGAACACCCCGTGGACGGGGCCGCCGGGCACCCCCCGCAACGGAACGTCGGCCTCGAACGAGTCGACCTGCCGACCGAACGCGTTGCGGCGGACGACGACGTCGAGACCGCCGATCAGCGGCTGGTCGGGGCGACCGTCGACGACCGCGTCGGCGAGCAGGATCATCCCGGCGCACGAGCCGTAGACGGGTAGTCCGGCGCGCACGGCCTCCTGCAGCGGGCCGAGCACCCCGAACGTCGCGCACAGCTTGCCGATCGTCGTGGATTCCCCGCCGGGGACGACGACGCCGTCGACCCCGGCGAGGTCCGCCGCCCGGCGGACGGTCACGACGCGGGCGCCGGACCGTTCCAGCGCGCGGCGGTGCTCGCGGACGTCACCTTGGACGGCGAGGACGCCGATCGCGGCCGTGGGCAAGCGCTCCCTTACCAGCCCCGGTCCGCGTAGTGCTGCGACGGGGGCAGGTCGACGAGGTTGATCCCGACCATCGCCTCGCCCAGTCCTCGGGAGATCTTGGCCAGCACGTCGGGGTCGTCGTGGAAGGTCGTGGCCTTGACGATCGCCTCGGCCCGTTTCGCCGGGTCGCCGGACTTGAAGATGCCCGAGCCGACGAAGACCCCGTCCGCGCCCAGCTGCATCATCATCGCGGCGTCGGCCGGGGTGGCGATCCCGCCGGCGGTGAACAGCACCACCGGCAGCGCGCCGCGCTCGGCGACCTCGCTGACCAGCTCGTACGGCGCGGCCAGCTCCTTGGCCGCGGCGTACCGCTCCGCCTCGTCCATCGACCCGAGCCGCCGGATGTCCGCCGTGATCGAGCGCATGTGCCGGGTCGCCTCCACGACGTTCCCGGTGCCCGCCTCCCCCTTGGACCGGATCATCGCGGCACCCTCGGCGATGCGCCGCAGCGCCTCCCCGAGCGTGGTCGCCCCGCAGACGAACGGCACGGTGAACTTCCACTTGTCGATGTGGTACGCCTCGTCCGCGGGGGTGAGCACCTCGGACTCGTCGACGTAGTCGACCCCGAGCGCCTGGAGGATCTGCGCCTCGACGAAGTGCCCGATCCGGGCCTTCCCCATCACCGGGATCGACACGGCCTGGATGATGCCCTCGATCATGTCCGGGTCGCTCATCCGCGCGACACCGCCCTGCGCCCGGATGTCGGCCGGCACCCGCTCGAGCGCCATGACCGCCACCGCACCGGCGTCCTCGGCGATCCGCGCCTGCTCCGGCGTGACCACATCCATGATCACGCCGCCCTTGAGCATCTCGGCCATCCCCCGCTTCACGCGTGAGGTGCCCAGCTGGGGGGCGGCGGACGGGATCTGGTCGAGCGACACGGCGTTCCTCTCGGCTCTCAGGATCCGGCCCCGACAGGGCTGGTGGACTCCGGCCGCCGGGCACGGGCGCCGTCGGACCGGTCGCCTGGTCCAACGGTGCGTCCGGACCGGCGATTCCCGGCAGCCCGGCCCGCCGATGGTACGTCAGCCGGGCCGGCCCGATCCCGTTCCCGCCTGCGCGGGCGGGATGGTCCCGGGGCTGGCCGGGCGCCACGGCGGAGGCTCTGCGATC
>DATGDX010000030.1:0-3173 GCA_035310665.1 Mycobacteriales bacterium
GCTCGCCCGCCTCATCTGGCACGACCACCCTGAACCCGCCGCCGTGCTCCGCTGGTCACGATGGCGACGGCGACACCAAGCACGCGCCAAACGCTGCCACTACGCCGCCCGGCATGCCTCACCCTAACTGCGGCTGTAGTACTAGCGGTCCATCGGTGGGGAGCCCGCGCGCGGGACCCCCACCGGGGTCTGCTCGTCCGCGTCCTCGACCTCGTCGCGGGAGATGCCGAGCAGGAACAGGATCGCGTCCAAGTAGGGCACGTTCACGGCGGCGTCCGCGGCCTGCCGCACCGCGGGTTTGGCGTTGAACGCGATTCCGAGTCCGGCGCGGGTGAGCATGTCGATGTCGTTCGCGCCGTCGCCCACCGCGACGGTCTGCGAGACCGGGACGCCGGCGGCTTCGGCGAAGCGTTCCAGCGCCGCCGCCTTGCCCGCGCGGTCCAGGATCGGTCCGACGAGCCGGCCGGTGAGCCGCCCGTCCACCACCTCGAGCGTGTTCGCGGCCGCGTAGTCGACCCCGAGGCGTCGGACGAGGGCATCGGTCACCTCGGTGAACCCCCCGCTCACCACCGCCAGCCGGTAGCCCAGCTGCTTGAGCGTGCGCACCAGGGTCCGCGCACCGGGGGCGAGCTGGATCGAGTCCCTCACCCGCTCGACGGCGTCGTACGGCAGGCCCTCCAGGAGCGCGACCCGCGTCCGCAGGGACTGCTCGAAGTCCAGGTCCCCCGCCATCGCCGACGCGGTGACCCCGGCGACCTGCTCCGCGCACCCGGCCCGCGCGGCGAGCATCTCGATCACTTCGCCGCGGATCAGCGTCGAGTCCACGTCCATCACGACGAGCCGCTTGGCCCGCCGGTGCAGCCCGGCGCGTTCGACGGCGACGTCGACGTGCTGCTCGGCGGCGGCGTCGGCCAGCGCGGAACGCAGCACGGCGGAGTCGGCCCCGGAGACGATCAGCTCGAAGCTCGTCACCGGGTAGCTCGACAGCCGCACGATGCGGTCGATGTTGGCGTCGCAGCCGGTCACCCGGCGGGCGATCCCGGCGAACGCCGCCGCGCTGACCGGCCGGCCGAGCACGGTGACGTGGTGGCGGGCGCCGCGGCGCACTCGCCCGTCCGGCGTGGCGTGCACGGACGTCTCGAGGTCGAGCCCCAGATCCGAGACGACCTTCTCGGCGACGTCCCGGACCTGCTCCAGCGAGCCCCCGGCGCGCAGTTGCACCCCGAGCACCAGCCGCTGGCGGAGCACCACCTGCTCGACGTCGAGGACCTCGACGTCGAGCGGGGCCAGGGCGGTGAACAGCGCGGAGGTCACGCCCGGACGGTCAGGCCCGGTCACGGTGAGCAGCAGGGTCGGGCGGGAGTGCATCGGACCCGACGCTACCCTTTTGCGCCGCGAGGGCGACGTGGTGCCGCGGTGCCCGCCGCCGGGTGGACTAGGTTTCGATTCCCATGGGATCCCTCGTGCTGCGCCTGTCCCAGGTCTGCCTCGTCCGGGAGGGTCAGCGGCTGCTGACCGGCGTCGACTGGACGGTCGGCGAGGGCGAGCGGTGGGTGGTGCTCGGGCCGAACGGTGCGGGGAAGACGACGCTCCTGCAGATGGCCGCCGCCGCGCTGCACCCCACGCGTGGGACCGTCGAGGTGCTCGGCGAGCGCCTGGGAGCCGTCGACGTGTTCGAACTGCGCCCGCGGATCGGGCTCGCCTCGGCCGCGCTCGCCGAGCGGATTCCCGGCCGGCGAACGGGTGTTGGACGCGGTGCGGACGGCGGCGTACGCCGTGGTCGGCCGGTTCCGCGAGCGCTACGACGAGCGCGACGACGCGCGTGCGGGCCTGTTGCTCGACCAGTTCGGCGTGGGGCAGCTGTGCGACCGGCGATACGGCACCTTGTCGGAGGGGGAGCGCAAGCGGGTCCAGATCGCGCGGGCGCTGATGTGCGACCCCGAGCTGCTGCTGCTCGACGAGCCGGCGGCTGGGCTGGACCTCGGCGCGCGCGAGGACCTGGTGCGTCGGCTCGCCACGCTCGCCGCCGACCGGCGGGCACCGGCCACGGTCCTCGTCACCCACCACGTCGAGGAGATCCCGCCCGGGTTCACCGGGGCGCTGCTGCTGCGGGCGGGTCGAGTCATCGCCTCCGGTCCGATCGGCACCGTGCTGACCGCGCAGACGCTGTCCGAGACGTTCGGGGTGCCGCTCGCCCTGGACCGGGTCGCGGGGCGGTTCGCGGCCCGCGCCGCCTGACACACTCGCGCGTCTGCCGTCGCGTCCGCCTGGGTAAGGCGTGCAGCGCACCCGCCCACGCGCAGCCGGAGGGAACGAGCATGGCCAGCGATGCGATCACCTTGGTGACCAAGGACCACCGGGCCGTCGAGAACCTGTTCGCGACGCTCAAGGAGAAGACCGGCGATCGCGCGCAGCTGCTCGAGCAGCTGCGCGCCGAGCTGATCGCGCACGCCAAGGCCGAGGAGGCCGTGCTGTACCCGTTCATCAAGAAGGCGCTCCCGGACGAGCGCGCCCAGGTGGACGAGGGCTCCAAGGAGCACCACGAGGTCGAGTCCATGGTCGAGAAGCTGAGCGCGTTCTCCGCCGACGACAAGGCCGTCGACGCGCTGCTCGACGAGCTCGCGGCCGCGGTCGGACACCACGTGGAGGATGAGGAAAACGAGGTGTTGCCGGGCCTCGAGCAGGCGGTCGACGAGGACGCCCTGCGCGCGCTCGGCGAGTCGTTCCAGCAACGCAAGGCGGAGGAGCTGAGCCGGCTCGTCGGCGGGGGCTCGGCCCGAGAATCCAAGGCGTCCAAGGACGAGCTCGCCGAGGCGTTGAAGACGTCCCGTTCCTGACCCCGGTGCCGTAGCCCCGGGGGAGCGCCAGCGGGAGCCGGTGGTCCCCCGGCGAACCGGTCACCCTGACTTCCGGCGCGGGTGCGTACGGCGGCATACGCTGACCGTGTGGAACCCTGGGTCGCCTGGCTCGTGGCCGCGGCGGTCCTCGCCAGCCTCGAGGTCCTCACGCTGACGCTCGTGCTCGGTCTCGTCGCCGGTGCGGCCGTGCTCGCCGCCGTCGTCGCGATCGCCGGGGGAGACGTCGCCTGGCAGGTTGCGACGTTCGCACTCGCGAGCGCCGGGCTGCTCGTGTTCGTCCGCCCGGTCGCCCGGCACCACCTCATCTCCCAGCCG
>DATGDX010000031.1:0-2845 GCA_035310665.1 Mycobacteriales bacterium
GCCGGCTCCCGGTCAGGGCGCGCTCGCCGTCGAGTGTCGCGCCGCCGACGCCGCGACGCTCGACCTCGTCGGCCGCCTCGACGACCTGCGCACCCGTGCCGCCGTCACCGCCGAGCGGGCCCTGCTCGCCGCGCTCGCCGCGGGGTGTTCCGCGCCGGTCGGTGCCCTCGCGGACGTGGCCGAGGGCGACGCGGGCCCGGAGATCTACCTGCGCGGGGTGGTCGTGGCCGGCGACGGCTCCACGACGGTTCGTCTGTCCGCCACCGGCGCCTCGACCGACGCCGACGACCTGGGTCGCCGGCTCGCGACCGAGCTCCTCGACGCCGGTGCCGCCGATCTCATCGGGGAGCGTGCATGAGTTCCGTGACCACCATCCAGACCCCTCCCCACCCCACGCCCCCGGTGACGTTCGTGGGAATCGGGCCCGGCGACGCCGACCTGCTCACGGTGCGGGGCGCGCGGCTGCTCGCGCGGGCCGCGCTCGTCGTCGCGGACCGCCCGCTCGACGCGGCGCTGCGCCGTCTCGTCGCCCCAGAGGCCGAGGTCGTCGAGGACGCCGCGGAGCGCCCCCCGGCGGAGGTGGCGAAGAGCCTCGCCGCGGCCGCGCGGTCCGGTCGTCTCGCGGTCCGGCTGCTGCCCGGGGACCCGTTCGTCGGCGCCCGCGGCCCGCAGGAGGTCGAGGCGCTGACGAAGTCAGGGCTCACCTGGGAGATCGTCCCGGGGATCCCCTCCGCACTCGCGGTGGCCGGCTGCGCGGGCGTGCCGTTGCTGACCGCCCGGCACCCCGAGGTGGGGCTCGCCTGCGCGACCGAGGACGCCGACTGGCGGGCGCTCGCCAGCGGCCCCCGGACCCTCGCGCTCGAGTCGGCGATCGCCGAGGTCGGCAAGCTCGCGGCGCGCCTCGTCGAGCACGGCCGGCCGGGCGACAGCCCGGTGGCGGTCACCTGCGGGGGCGCCACCACCAGCCAGCAGACGGTGGTGTCGACGCTGGACGCCGCCGAGACCGACGTGGCCAACGCCGGGCTCAGCGGCGACTGCGTCGTCGTGATCGGCGACGCGGTCCGCCAGCGCGACAAGCTGTCGTGGTTCGAGACCCGGCCGCTGTTCGGATGGCGGGTGCTGGTGCCGCGGACCAAGGACCAGGCGGGGACGCTGTCCGAGCAGCTGCGGTCGTACGGCGCGGTGCCCGTCGAGGTTCCCACGATCGCGGTGGAGCCGCCGCGCAGCCCGGCGCAGATGGAGCGCGCCGTGCGCGGGCTGGTGTCCGGTCGCTACCAGTGGGTGGTGTTCACCTCCCAGAACGCGGTGCGCGCCATCCGCGAGCGGTTCGAGGAGTACGGGCTGGACGCCCGGGCGTTCGCCGGGGTGAAGGTCGCCGCGGTGGGTGAGCAGACGGCACGGCGGCTGGTCGAGTTCGGCGTGATGCCGGAACTGGTGCCGTCGGGCGAGCAGACGAGCGAGGGGCTCGTCGCCGACTTCCCGCCGTACGACGACATCTTCGACCCCATCAACCGGGTGCTGCTCCCGCGGGCGGACATCGCCACCGAGACGCTGGTGAGCGGGCTGACCGAGCTCGGCTGGGAGTGCGAGGACGTCACCGCCTACCGCACCGTGCGCGCTGCGCCGCCGCCCGCCGAGATCCGTGACGCGATCAAGAGCGGCGGGTTCGACGCGGTGCTGTTCACGTCCGCGTCGACCGTGCGCAACCTCGTCGGGATCGCCGGCAAGCCGCACACGTCGACGGTGATCGCGGTGATCGGCCCGGCGACCGAGGCGGCGGCCGAGGAGCAGGGGCTGCGGGTCGACGTCCGCGCGGCGCGCGCGTCCGTCGCGGCCCTCGCCGAGGCGCTGGCCGAGCACGGCCGGGCGGTCCGGCAGGCGGCGATCGAGGCCGGCGAGTGGACCGGCCGACCTGGGCGGCCGAAGCCGGCCAAGACCCGCCGGCGGTGACCGGTTCGTTCCCGCGGGTGCGCCCGCGGCGGCTGCGGCGCACCCCGGCACTGCGCCGGTTGGTGACCTCGGTCCGGCTGGACCCCGCGGCGCTGGTGCTCCCGCTGTTCGTGAAGGAGGGGATCGGCGAGCCGCAGCCGGTGCCGTCGATGCCGGGGGTGGTGCAGCACAGCCGCGACTCGCTGCGCAAGGCCGCGGTGGACGCGGCGGACGCCGGGATCGGCGGACTGATCCTGTTCGGTGTGCCGGCGGTGAAGGACGCGCGGGGGTCCGCGGCCGACGACCCGTCCGGGGTCGTGCAGCTCGCGCTCGCCGACCTCGCGGTCGAGGTGGGCGACGCCCTCGTGGTCATGGCCGACCTGTGCCTCGACGAGTACACCGACCACGGGCACTGCGGCCTGCTCACCGAGGACGGGGAGGTGGACAACGACGCGACGCTGGAGCGCTACGCGTCGATCGCCGTGGCCCAGGCCACCGCGGGCGCGGACGTCGTCGCCCCGTCGGGGATGATGGACGGCCAGGTGGGGGCGATCCGCGCCGCGTTGGACGGCGCCGGGTTCCGCGACGTCGCCGTGTTGTCCTACTCCGCGAAGTACGCCTCGGCGTTCTACGGCCCGTTCCGCGACGCCGCCGAGTGCGCGCCGCGGTTCGGGGACCGTTCCGCCTACCAGCAGGACCCGGCGCGGTCCGTCGGGGAGGCGCTGCGCGAGGTCGCGTTCGACGTGGCCGAGGGCGCGGATGCGGTGATGGTCAAGCCCGCCCTGCCCTACCTGGACGTGCTGCGCGCCGTGGCCGACTCCGTCGACGTGCCGGTGGCCGCGTACCAGGTCTCCGGGGAGTTCGCGATGGTGGAGGCGGCGGCCGCCGCGGGCTGGCTGGACCGGGAGCGGGTGAT
>DATGDX010000032.1:0-1509 GCA_035310665.1 Mycobacteriales bacterium
GGGCCCTTGGGCACCAGCAGGGGAAGCAGCGCCACCGTGGCGCACAGCAGGACGGTTCTCGTCATCGCCGCGACCTCCCCGCCGGCGCCAGGCACTCCTGGTAGAGCAGGTCGAGCTGGGCGACCATCGTGCTCACGTCGAACTGGCCGCGGACCCGGGCGACGCCCGCGGCCCCCATCGCGCGCCCGCGGTCGGGCAGCCCGAGCACGTCGAGCACCCGGCGGGCCAGCAGGTCGGGCCGCCCGGCGGGGACGAGGTGACCGGTCACGCCGTCGTCGACGAGGTCGGGCACCCCGTTCACGGCGGTGGCCACGACGGGACGCCCGGCGAGGACGGCCTCGGTGAGCGCGCGGCCGAGACCCTCCCACAGCGAGCTGAACGCCACGACGTCCATCGCGGCGAGCAGGTCCGGGACGTCGTCCCTACGGCCCAGCAGGTGCAGCCGAGGCACGTCCGCGGCGGCTCGACCTGGGCCCGCAGGTGCCCGTCCCCGACCAGGAGGACGTGCGCGTCCGGCCGCTCGGCGAGGATCCGGCGCGCCGCGGCGACGAAGTCGAGGGGCGCCTTCTGCTCCATCAACCGGGTGACGGTCCCGACGACCGGCGCGTCGGCGGGAATGCCGAGCGCGGCGCGGCACGCGTCTCCCCGCCCGTCGGCCACGGCCTGCTCCGGGACCCCGCTCACGATGACGCGCACCTGCTCGGGCTCGGCGATGCCGAGCTCGAGCGCTTCCCGCGCGTTCGCGTCGCAGACGCAGACGATGCGGTCGGCGGCGCGGGCGGCCATCCGCTCGAGCGCGAGCAGGGCGGCGCGGACGGGTCGCGGCATGAGGGGGTGGACCGGGAAGCCGTGCACGGTGTGTACGACGACGGGAACGCGTCGCGCACGAGCGGCGAGGCGCCCCATGACCCCGGCCTTCCACCCGTGCGTGTGCACGACGTCGTACTCGCTGGCCAGCCGCACTAGCGTCCAGAACACCCACACATCGCCCAGGCTCACCAGCGGCCGACGAAGGTACGGCAGCACGATCACGCGGTCGGCGACCTCGCCAGCTCGGCGTTCGAGCGCGCCGGGACCGCCGAGCAGGTGAACCTCCTACCGGCTGCGGTCGAGCCCCTCGACGGTGAGCAGCGTGTTGTCCTGCGCGTCGCCCTCGTCCCAGGTGTGTGATCACGTGCAGCACCCGGTGCCGTCGCGCGGCTGCGGCACGAGGGGGGGCGCCGGTCGGCGTCGGTGGGACGGCGGTGCGCAGTTGTGCGCTCATGCGAGGAGCAGCCGGTCGAGGACGGAGGCGGAGGTCTGGGGTGAGGACCCGGCGTGCAGCCGGTAGGCCGGGGCGCGCCCGGCGAGGCGGACCAGGGCGTCCGCCGCGGCCGGGCCGTCCTCGGGTCGTTGATGGAGATGGCGGACGAGGTGCACGAAGGCCTCCTGCGGGTCAAGTCGGGTCAGGGTGGGGTCCCCGCGTCGTTCGCTCGCGTCGAGGAGGACCACGGCGGCGATGTCCGCGGC
>DATGDX010000033.1:0-3922 GCA_035310665.1 Mycobacteriales bacterium
CCAACATCCGGTGGGCGCGCAAGCTGGAACAGGCGGGCTGCCACGTCGTCTACGGGCTCGTCGGGCTCAAGACGCACTGCAAGCTGTCGCTCGTCGTCCGGCAGGAGAGCGACGGCATCCGGCGCTACGCGCACATCGGCAGCGGCAACTACAACCCCAAGACCGCCCGGTTGTACGAGGACCTCGGGCTGCTCACCGCCGACCCCGCGCTCGCCGAGGACATCGGGCTGCTGTTCAACGCGCTGTCCGGCTACTCGCGCTACACGGAGTTCGAACGGCTGCTCGTCGCCCCCCGCGCCCTGCGGACGGGGCTGCTGGAGCGCATCGACCGCGAGGTCGAGCAGCACCACGCCGGACGCCCCGCCGGCATCACGGTCAAGGTGAACGCGCTCGTCGACGAGGCAGTGATCGACGCGCTCTACCGGGCGTCCCAGGCCGGGGTCCCCGTCGACCTCGTCGTGCGCGGGATCTGCACGCTGCGCCCGGGCGTGCCGGGGCTGTCCGAGAACATCCGGGTCCGCAGCATCCTCGGCCGCTTCCTCGAGCACTCGCGCATCTTCGAGTTCCGCAACGGCGGCGAGCCGCAGCTGTGGATCGGCAGTGCGGACATGATGCACCGCAACCTCGACCGCCGGGTCGAGGCCCTCGTGGAGGTGACCGACGACGAGGCCCGTGCTGAGCTGCGCGCGGTCCTCGCGCTGCTCAGCGCCGACGACGTCTCCGCGTGGCACCTCGCGGCCGACGGCACCTGGCACCGGCGGACGCGTCGGGACGACGCCCGGCCGCTGCGCGACGCGCAGTCCGAGCTGATCCAGCGCAAGCAGCGGCGCGCCACGCGCGACCGGTGACCGCAGCGGTCGGGCGACAGAGGGAGATCGGGCGCGGATGCGCGAGGTGGAGCGCAAGTTCGAGGTACACGGCTTGTTCGCGCTCCCCGACCTGCGGGGCGCCGACGCACAGGGGGGCACGACCGGGGTCGCGCACTGCGTGCTCGTGGGGACCATGCAGCTCACGAGCACGTACTACGACACTCAGGACCTGCGGCTCGCCCGCGACCGCATCACGTTGCGGCACCGCGCGGGTGGTGTCGACGACGGCTGGCATCTCAAGCTGCCGCTCCCCCGCGGTGCCCGCGAGGAGATCCATGCCGCCGGGCTCGACGGCCTCGCGGACCTCGTCCTCGCCACCACCCGCGGCGCCCCGCTCGCGCCGGTCGCTGTGCTCGCCACCCGGCGTACCGCCTTCCGCCTGCTCGACGAGGCGAGCACCGAGGTGGCCGAACTCGTCGACGACGAGGTCTCGGTGCTCGCCGGCGAGCACGTCGTCGCGCGTTGGCGTGAGCTCGAGGTGGAGCTGCGCGACGGCGACGAGGGCGTGCTGGACCGGGTCGGGGAGCGTCTCGTCGCGGCCGGGGCGCAGCCCGCGGCGTCCCCGTCCAAGCTCGCCCGCTCCCTCGGCACCCGGGCCGCCGCCGCGCCGGACCTGCCGCCGCCGACCCCGGTCACCCCGGACGACCCGGTGCGCTCGCTCGTCGTGGCGGCGCTGCGCCGCTACGGCCGGGCGTTCGTGGAGCACGACCCGGCGGTACGCCGCGATCTGCCGGACGCCGTGCACCAGATGCGGGTCGCCGCCCGACGGCTGCGCAGCACGGTGCGCACCTTCGCCCCGCTGCTGCGACCCGAGCCGGCCGCCGCGCTGTCCGGGGAGCTGCGCTGGATCGCCGGCACGCTCGGCCCGGTCCGCGACACCGAGGTGCTGCTCGCCCGGCTCGAGAACCACCTCGCCGAGCTGCCCCCCGGGCTGGTCCTCGGGCCGGTCGCCGACCACCTCGAGCGGCGGTTGACCGGGGACATGCAGCGCGCCCGGGAGCGGCTGCTGGAGGCGATGCGCAGCCCCCGGTACGTCGCGCTGCTCGACGCGCTCGTCGCCGCGGCCGCCGACCCCCCCACGACGGACGAGGCCGGCGCCCCCGTCGCGCAGGCGGTGCCGCCGCTGGTGCAGGCGGCGTACGGGAAGCTGGAGAAGGCGGTCGCCGCGCTCGACGACGACTCGCCGGAGGAGCAGGTGCACGCGGTGCGGATCCGGGCGAAGCGGGCCAGGTACGCCGCCGAGACCGCGGCGCTCGCCTACGGCGCGCCGGCCAAGGACCTGGCCGCCCAGCTCGCGCGGGTGACGGACCTGCTGGGCGACTACCAGGACGCGGCGGTCGCCGCCGACGTGCTGCGGCGGATCGCGACCGAGCCCGGGACCACGCCGGGCGTCGCGTTCACGCTCGGGGTGCTGCACGCCCGGCAGACGGCCGACCACGACCGGCTGCGCGCCGAGTTCTCGACGCTGTGGCCGCAGGTGCACCGGCGGCGGCACCGCCGGTGGCTGGAGCAGTGAACGGCCCGCACGTCCTCGCCGCCGGTGGGGTGCTGTGGCGGCCCGCGACGCCGGGGGGAGCGGACGGCGACGTCGAGGTCGCGCTCGTGCACCGGCCCCGCTACGACGACTGGTCGCTGCCCAAGGGCAAGCTGACGCCGGGCGAGCACGTGCTCGCGGCCGCCCTCCGCGAGGTCGCCGAGGAGACCGGGCACGACGCGGTGCCGGGGCGGCCGCTGGGCACGCAGCACTACCTCGCGGCCGGGGTGCCGAAGACGGTGCACTACTGGTCGATGGAGGCCCGCGCGGGCGAGTTCGTTCCCCACGCGGAGGTCGACGCGCTGCGGTGGCTGGGCCCGGCCGCCGCGCGCTCCGCGCTGACCCACGATCGCGACGGCGACCTCCTCGACGCGTTCGCGGCCGGCCCGGCGCACACCGCCGCGATCGTCGTGGTGCGCCACGGGCGGGCCGGGCGGCGCCGGGACTGGACCGGGGACGACCGGGCGCGCCCCCTCGACGCGCAGGGGCAGGCGCAGGCGGAGGCGCTGGCCCCGCTGCTCGCGGCGTACCGTCCGATCCAGGTGATCGCCGCCGACGTGCTGCGGTGCACGGCCACCGTGGAACCCCTGGCCCGGCGGATGGGGCTCCCGATCGAGACCGCACCGGAGCTCACCGAGGAGGGCCACGCGCGCGATCCCGATCCGGCACGGGAGCTCGTCGAGCGCCTGGTCGCCCGGGGGGAGCCGACCGTCGTCTGTACCCAGGGCGGCGTGATCCCCGACCTGCTCGACCGACTGGTCGCGTCCCGGCCCACCCTGCCCGGGCACCCGGAGATCCGGGACGACCCGAGCCTGCCGAAGGGCGGCTTCTGCGTGCTGCACACCCTCCCTGGTCGCATCGTCGCGGCGGAGAGACACCAGGTGTGACACCGAATGCGACCGCACGCCCCTCCTGTCCACCGTGCGTTCGCCCGATGTTCACCCCGACCGGCCTCCCGGCGTCGGGCCGCCTGTCTACCGTCCGATGACAGCCGAGCCGCCACGACGCACGACGGCGGCCTGACCCACGGAGGGATCTCGCAGTGAACCGATCAGCGTCCGGGCGCCGCGCGCGGCGGCTTGCCGGCCTGTCCCTCGCCGCGGCGCTGGCGCTGACCGCGTGCGGCAGCGACGAGAACGCCCCGAGCGGCGGTGGCCGGGGGGACGCGCAGAGCCTCGGCATCCGGTGCGCGACCGGCACGATCCAGGCCTCGGGCTCCAGCGCCCAGGTGAACGCAATGGACGAGTGGAGCAAGACGTACCAGGGCGCCTGCCCCGGAGCGACGATCAACTACCAGTCGGTCGGCTCCGGCGCGGGCATCGAGCAGTTCGTCCAGGGGTCGACGTCGTTCGCCGGCTCCGACTCCGCGCTCAAACCCGCCGAGGCGACCAGGGCCGCCGCGCGCTGCAAGACCGGCAAGGCGATCAACCTGCCCATGGTGATCGGACCCATCGCGGTCGCCTACAACCTCCCCGGCGTCGAGACGCTCAACCTGCGCCCGGCCGTGATCGCCGACATC
>DATGDX010000034.1:0-18489 GCA_035310665.1 Mycobacteriales bacterium
TACCCGGAGGGTACGGTGACGCGTGACCCGGAGTTGTGGCCGATGGTCGGCCGCACCGGTGTCGCGCGGCTCGCGCTCACGACCGGGTGCCCCGTCGTGCCGGTCGCGCAGTGGGGCGCGCACGAGATCCTGATGCCGTACGCCAAGCGCCCGCGCCTCCTCCCGCGCAAGACCATCCGCTACTCGGCCGGGCCCGCGGTGGACCTGTCCGAGTTCGCCGGCGAGCCGCTCACCGCCGACGTGCTGCGCCCGGCCACCGAAAAGGTGATGGCCGCGATCCGCGTCCTGCTCGCCGACCTGCGCGGCGAACCGGCGCCGGCCGACGTGTGGGACCGACAGCTCGGCAGGCGAATCCCCCCGTCCTCCGCCCCCGAGCGGTGGACCGCCTGATGCGAGCGGCCGTCCTCGGCGCCGGCTCGTGGGGCACGGCCTTCGCCGCGGTCCTCACGGATGCCGGCACCGACACGGTGCTGTGCGCCCGCCGCCGCGAGGTGGCCGACGTGGTGAGCCGGCGGCACGAGAACCCCGACTACCTGCCCGGCATCCCGCTGCCGCCCACGCTGCGCGCCACCAGCGACCCGGCCCAGGCGCTCGCCGGCGTCGACGTGGTCGTCCTCGCCGTCCCCGCGCAAACCCTGCGCAACAACCTCGCCGCGTGGCGACCCCTGCTGCCGGCCGACGCCCTGCTCGTCAGCCTGATCAAGGGCATCGAGCTCGGGACCACCAAACGGATGAGCGAGGTGATCCGGGAGGTGGCGGACGCGCGCGAGGAGCGGGTCGCGGTCGTCAGCGGGCCGACGCTCGCGCGCGAGATCGCGGAACGGCAGCCGGCGGCGGCCGTGGTGGCCTGCTCGGACGCGGCCGCGGCGCAGCGCCTGCAGGAGGCCTGCAAGACCGGCTACTTCCGCCCGTACACCAACGTCGACCTCGTGGGTGTCGAGCTCGGCGGTGCCGCGAAGAACGTCATCGCGCTCGCCGTGGGCATGGCCGACGGCATGGGGTTCGGGGACAACACCAAGGCGTCGCTCATCACGCGCGGGCTCGCGGAGACCGAGCGGCTCGGCGAGTCGCTGGGCGCCGACCGGCGCACCTTCGCCGGTCTCGCCGGCCTGGGAGACCTCGTCGCCACCTGTTCGTCGCCGTTGTCGCGCAACCGCAGCGTGGGGGAGAAGCTGGGCCGGGGTCTGACGCTCGAGCAGGTGATGGCGACGATGCGGCAGACGGCCGAGGGCCTCAAGTCGTGCCGCTCGATTCTCGACCTGGCGCGCAAGCACGACGTGGACGTGCCGATCGTCGAGCACGTCGTGGCGGTGGTCGACGAGGGCGTGGCCCCGTGGGCGATGGTTCCGAGCCTGATGGGCCGGGAGGGCAAGCCCGAGCGGGACCATTGACGCGAGACCGGTGACGAGCCGCGACAGACGGCCCGGCGCGCCCCCCTCGCGCCGGCGCCCGCCGGTAGGGTCTGCCGCGATGCCCGGACACCGGTCGCCGCGCAAGCCTCGGGTCGCCGTCGTCTTCGGCGGCCGGTCCACCGAACACGCGATCTCCTGCCTGTCGGCCGGCAGCGTCCTGCCTGCGATCGACCGCTCCCGGTACGACGTCGTCGCGCTCGGGATCTCCCCCGAGGGCCGCTGGGTTCTCGCTCCCGGTGACGCGGACACGCTCCGCATCCGCGACGGTGAGCTGCCCGCGGTGAGCGGAGAGCGCCCCGCGCTCGCGCTGTGCCCCGACCCCACCGCCGGCCGGCTCCTCGTGCACGAGCCGACGTCGACGCCGCCCGAGCCGGTCGGCGTCGACGTCGTGTTCCCGTTGCTGCACGGCCCCTACGGCGAGGACGGCACGATCCAGGGATTGTTCGAGATGGCGGGCGTCCCCTACGTGGGCTCGGGCGTGCTCGCGAGCGCGGCGGCGATGGACAAGGAGTTCATGAAGCTGACGCTCGCGGCCCGCGGGCTGCCGGTCGGGCGGTACGTCGTGGTCCGCGAGCGCGACTGGCACGACGACCGCTCCGGCGTGCTCCGGGCGGTCGAGGGGCTCGGCCTTCCGGTGTTCGTCAAACCCGCGCGCGGCGGCAGCAGCGTCGGCATCAGCAAGGTGAGCCGGCTCGCGGACGTCGCGGCGGCGGTGGAGACCGCGCGGGCGCACGACCCGAAGGTGCTGGTCGAGCAGGCGGTGACCGGGCGGGAGATCGAGTGCGGGGTCCTCGCCGGGGTCGACGGGGGCCCGCCCGAGGCGAGCGTCCCGGCGGAGATCCGGGTCACCGGCGGCCGGGAGTTCTACGACTTCGAGGCCAAGTACCTCGACAGCGCGACCGCGCTCGAGGTCCCCGCGGACGTCCCCGACGTCGTCACCAAGCGGGTGCAGGAGCTCGCCTGCCGCGCGTTCGAGGCACTCGACTGCGAGGGCCTCGCCCGCGTCGACTTCTTCCTCACGGCCGACGAGGACCTGCTCGTCAACGAGGTCAACACCATGCCCGGGTTCACCCCGTCGTCGATGTTTCCTCGGATGTGGGCGGCGAGCGGGGTCGACTACCGCAGCCTCGTCGACCGGCTGCTGCGGGACGCGCTCAGCCGGCGGCCCGGTCTGCGCTGACCGGGACGGCGGGCAGCGTCCGGCGCACCGGCCCGGCGAGATCGACCAGGGGACCGGCGGCGGACTCACCCGCGGGGAGGGACAGCTCGACGAAGGCGGCGCGGCCGACCGCGGTGCAGCGAACGCGGCGCGGCCCCTCCTGCACGAACCAGTCCACGCCGTCGACCGTGAACAGCTGCGAGGTGGGCCGCAGGTCCGCGGGGCGGGGAACGCCGCAGCGCACGACGTACCGCCCGCCGCCGTAGGCGCGCACCAGGGGCGATCGCGGCTCCGTGGGCCCCGGGTCGATTCCGTCGAGCCGGCGAGGCAGCGCGGACACGAAGGCCCGGCACAGCGCCGCCGCGGCCGGGTCCGGCGTCGGCGGAGACACCCGCATCGGCGGGCCGGCGCAGCCGGCGGCGAGTGCGAGCGCGACGGCTACAGGTGCACGACGGGGCAGGTCAACGTCCTCGTGATGCCGTCGATCCCCTGCACCTTGGCCACGACGAGCTTGCCCAGCTCGTCGACGTTGCGCGCCTCGGCCCGGACGATGACGTCGTAGGGACCGGTCACGTCCTCGGCCAGGGTGACGCCCTTGAGGTCGGCGATCTGGCGGGCGACCTCGGCGGCCTTGCCCACCTCGGTCTGGATGAGGATGTAGGCCTGCACCACCATCGTCGTCCTCCCGTGGGTCGTCGACGTGGGCGATCCGCCGGGTACGTTACAGGAAGTGATCGGAGGCCCGACATCGCAATCGGAGAGCTGGGGGAGTTCGGGGTCGTCGCGCGGTTCGCCGCTCGGCTGCAGCCGCAGGGGCCCGGCGTACTGTTGGGGCCGGGCGACGACGCGGCCGTGCTCAAGCCCCCGGACGACCCTCCCGACGACCGCATCGTCGCGACGACGGACCTGCTGGTGGAGGGACGCCACTTCCGGCGCGACTGGTCGGGGCCGTACGACGTCGGGCGCAAGGCCGCCGCGCAGAACCTCGCCGACGTCGCCGCGATGGGCGGCGTGCCGACCGCGCTGCTCGTCGGGTTCGCGGCCCCACCCCAGCTCCCCGTGGAGTGGGTGGACGCGTTCGCCGACGGGCTGCGCGAGGAGTGCGCCGTCGTCGGCGCGTCGGTGGTCGGCGGGGACGTCGTGCGCTGCGACCTCGTCGTGCTCGGCATCACCGCGTTCGGGTCGCTGCGCGGGCGAAGCCCGGTCACCCGGTCGGGTGCCCGCCCCGGCGACGTCGTCGTCGTGGCGGGCCGGCTCGGGTGGGCCGCCGCGGGGTTCGTCGTGCTCTCCCGCGGGTTCCGGTCCCCGAAGGTGCTCGTCGAGGCGCATCGGCGGCCGGAGCCTCCCTACGCGATGGGACCAGTGCTCGCCGACGCGGGGGCGACCGCCATGGTCGACGTCAGCGACGGCCTGGTGCAGGACCTCGGCCACGTCGCCGCGGCGAGCGGTGTGGGGATCGAGCTGGAGTCGGCGGCGTTCGAGGTGACCGCGGCGATGCGGGACGTCGCGTCGGCGCTGGGGGCCGACCCGTTGCGGTGGGTGCTCGCCGGGGGTGACGAGCATGCCCTCGCGGCCACCCTGCCGCCCGACGTCGCCGTGCCGACCGGCTGCCGGGTGGTCGGGCACGTCGTGGAGGGCGCCGGGGTGCTCGTGGACGGGGCGGCGTACGACGCCGGCGGCTTCGACCACTTCGGCTAGCCAGGCGCCCGACATGACCGTCACCCCGACCGGCCGCGCTCCTAGGGTGGCGCCATGACCCCGCCGCGTGTGCTCACGGTCGCCGGCTCCGACTCCGGGGGCGGCGCCGGCATCCAGGCCGACCTCAAGACCATGCTGGCGCTCGGCGTGCACGGGATGAGCGCGGTCACCGCGGTGACCGCGCAGAACTCGCTCGGCGTGCAGGGCTACTGGGAGCTGCCGGTCGAGGCCGTGCGGGCGCAACTGCGGTCGGTCCTGGACGACATCGGCGTCGACGCGGTGAAGACGGGGATGCTCGCGTCGGCCACCGTCGTGGTGGCGGTCGCCGACGCGCTGGCGCCCGTCCGCGTGCCCCTCGTCGTCGACCCCGTCGGTGTGTCCAAGCACGGCGACGCGCTGCTCGAGCCGGACGCGATGGTCGCACTCAAGGAGCGGCTCGTCCCGCTCGCCACCGTGGTGACCCCCAACCTGTACGAGGTCGCGCAGCTCACCGGCGTCAAGGTGACCGCGGAGGCGCAGCTGCGCGACGCGGCGGCGGCGGTCCTCGAGCTCGGGCCGCGGTGGGTGCTGGTGAAGGGCGGCCACCTTCCCGGCGACGCGGTCGACCTGCTCACCGACGGATCGTCGTGGCAGGAGTTCCGCGCGGAGCGGCTGGACAACCGGCACACGCACGGCACCGGGTGCACGCTCGCGTCGGCCATCGCATCCGGCGTGGCGCGGGGCGCCGACGTGCCGACCGCGGTGGGGTGGGCGAAGGACTACGTCACCGGCGCGATCCGCGCCGGGTTCCCGCTCGGGGCCGGCATCGGCCCCGTCGACCACGGCTGGCGGTGGCGCTGACGTTGCGACGGGCGGCGACGCCTAACCGGCGCGCGCGACCTTCCCGGCCTTCAGGCACGACGTGCATACGCGCAGCCGTTTGCGGGTCCGTCCGACCAGCGCGTGCACGGTCTGGATGTTCGGGTTCCACCGCCGCTTCGTCCGCCGGTGCGAGTGCGAGACGTTCATCCCGAAGCCCGGCCGCTTGCCACACACGTCGCACACCGAAGCCACGGGAACTCCCAGACACGAGGATTCGCGGTCACGCACCGAACCCCAGGGTAGCAACTAGCCTCCTCGGGTCAGGGTCCCCGGACGGGAGGCGCGGTGCTGCTCGATCGACCGCTGCGGGGAGTGGTCGGGCTGCGCACGGCCAAGGTCCTCGCCGCGCAGCTGGACCTGCACACCGTGCGCGACCTGCTGCATCACTACCCCCGGCGCTACGTGCAGCGAGGCGAGCTGACCGACCTGGCGCACCTGACCGTCGGCGAGCACGTCACGGTCCAGGCCGAGGTCCGTGAGGTGCGCGTGCGATCGCTCTCCCGCAGGCCCGGGCATCTCCTCGAGGTCACGGTCACCGACGGCCGTGACGAGCTGCTGCTCAAGTTCTTCAACCAGCGGTGGCGGCAGCGCGAGCTGCGTCCGGGGGTTCGCGGGCTGTTCGCCGGCAAGGTCGAGCAGTTCAAGCACCGGCGGGAGCTCAACCACCCGGACTACCAGCTGTTCGACGGCGACGACCCCGTCGAGACGTTCGCGGGCGCCCTCATCCCGATCTACCCGGCGACCGCGACGTGCTCCACGTGGGTCCTCGCCCGCAGCGTCCGGGTCGCCCTCGACCTCCTCGACTCGACCGCGGACCCGCTGCTCGACCCCCTCCCCGCCGACGTGCGGGCCCGGCACCACCTCGTCGACCTCGCCGCCGCGCTGCACGCGGTGCACCGACCGGCCTCGACGGCCGACGCGGCACGCGGCCGTGCGCGACTGAAGTGGGACGAGGCGTTCGTGCTCCAGGTGGCCCTGGCCCAGCGGCGCGCCGCCGCGCAGGCGCTGCCCGCCACGCCGCGGCCCGCCCGGCCGGGCGGTTTGCTCGCCGCGTTCGACGCGCGGTTGCCGTTCCCGCTCACCGCCGGTCAGCGCGAGGTCGGCGACCTGGTCGCCGCGGACCTCGCCGGGTCGCACCCGATGCACCGGTTGCTGCAGGGAGAGGTCGGGTCGGGCAAAACGGTCGTCGCGCTGCGGGCCATGCTCACGGTCGTCGACGCCGGCGGGCAGGCGGCGCTGCTCGCCCCGACCGAGGTGCTCGCCCAGCAGCACGCCCGGTCGGTGCGGGCGCTGCTCGGGCCGCTCGCCGCGGCGGGCGAGCTGGGCGGCGCGCCGATCGCGACCCGCGTCGCCCTGCTCACCGGATCGCAGTCGGCGAGCGCGCGAAAGACGGCGCTCGACGAGGTCGCGAGCGGCGCGGCCGGCGTGGTGATCGGCACGCACGCCCTCCTCCACGAGGGGGTCGAGTTTCACGACCTCGGTCTCGTCGTCGTCGACGAGCAGCACCGGTTCGGCGTCGAGCAGCGCGACGCGCTGCGGGCGAAGGCCTCGCGCCCGCCGCACGTGCTGGTCATGACCGCGACCCCGATTCCGCGGACGGTCGCGATGACCGTCTACGGCGACCTGGAGACCGCGACGCTCACCGAGCTCCCCCCGGACCGGTCGCCGGTGCGCACCCATGTCGTGCCCGGCGCGAACGCCGCGTGGGTCGAGCGGATGTGGGGCCGCATCCGCGACGAGGTGCAGGCGGGCCACCAGGCCTACGTCGTGTGCCCGCGAATCGGGGGTGCCGATGACGCGGGGGTCGACCACGCGGGGGCCGAGGAGGAGACCGGCGAGGACCCGCGAGGGGGCCCGGGCGAGGGCCCGGGAGGGGGCCGCGGGCGCCGCGCCCCCCTCGCGGTGCTCGACGTCCTTCCCGACCTCGTCGCCGGCCCGCTCGCCGGGTTGCGCGTCGCGGCGCTGCACGGCCGGCTCCCCACCGAGGAGAAGGACGAGGTGGTGCGGGCATTCGCCGCCGGCGACGTCGACGTGCTCGTCGCCACCACCGTGGTCGAGGTGGGCGTCGACGTGGCGAACGCGACGGTGATGGCGGTGCTCGACGCGGACCGGTACGGCGTGAGCCAGCTGCACCAGCTGCGCGGCCGCGTGGGCCGCGGGACCGCCCCCGGGTGGTGCCTGCTGCACACCGAGACCCCGGAGGGGTCGCCGGGGTGGGAGCGCCTCGCGGCGGTCGGCGCGACCGGCGACGGGTTCGCCCTGGCGCGCATCGACCTCGAGCAGCGCCGCGAGGGCGACGTGCTCGGCGCCGCCCAGTCCGGCCGCCGGTCCAGCGTGAAGCTGCTCAGCCTGCTGCGCGACGAGGAGCTCATCCGCGCGGCGCGGGAGGGCGCGAGCGCCCTCGTCGCGCGCGACCCCGAGCTCGCGGACCACCCGGCGCTCGCCGCCGCGCTCGCCGCCGCCGTCGACGAGGAGCGGGCCGGGTTCCTGGAAAAGGCGTGACGCGGATCATCGCGGGCGCCGCTGGTGGGCGGCGGATCGACGTCCCACCAGGTGCCACCCGGCCCACCGCGGACCGTGCTCGGGAGGGGCTGTTCTCCACGCTGGAGGCGTTGCGCGGGCCGCTGACGACGGCGCGGGTCCTCGACCTGTACGCGGGGTCCGGCGCGGTCGGGCTCGAGGCCGTCAGCCGGGGCGCGCGCGCGGTGCTGCTCGTCGAGGCCGGCCCGCGCGCCGCCCGCGTGCTGCGCGGCACCGTGCGCGCCCTCGGCTTCGACCGCGACCCCGCGAGGGTCGAGGTGCGCGTGGAGCGCGCCGAACGGCTCGCCCGCACGCCCGCACCCGCGGCGTACGACGTCGTGTTCGCCGACCCGCCGTACCACCTCGCCGCCGAGGCCCTTCGCCGCGTGCTCGCCGACCTGGTCGGCCACGGGTGGCTCGCCGCCGACGCGACCGTCGTCGTGGAACGGGCCAGCCGGGACGCACCGTGGTCCTGGCCCTCGGGGCTGGTGGCGACGCGGTCCCGCCGCTACGGCGCCGGAACGCTTTGGTACGGTCGCGCCGCCCGGCCCCCCGACTGAGCGGGGCTGCCACGAGCGAGGGAGGAGCGAGGGAGGTCGTGCGCCGCTGCGTCTGCCCGGGATCGTTCGACCCGGTGACCTACGGCCACCTCGACATCATCGGTCGGGCCAGCGCGCTGTACGACGAGATCACCGTCGCCGTCCTCGTGAACAAGGCGAAGTCCGGGCTGTTCAGCGTCGAGGAGCGAATGGAGCTGCTGCGGGAGACGACCGCCGCCTACGACAACGTCGTCGTGGACGCGTTCGACGGGTTGCTCGTCGACTTCTGCCGTCACCGCGGCATCCCTGTGATCATCAAGGGGCTGCGCGCGGTCAGCGACTTCGACTACGAGCTGCAGATGGCCCAGATGAACCACAGCCTGGCCGGGGTCGAGACGTTGTTCATCGCGACCAACCCCGAGTACAGCTTCCTGTCCTCGAGTCTGGTCAAGGAGGTGGCGACGTACGGCGGAGACGTGTCCCATCTGCTGCCCCCGCCCGTGCTCCGGCAACTCCTCGACCGGCTCTCCGGCGGCTGAGCCACCGGCCGGGGTAGATTAGGGAGTCGAATCCCCGTCCCCGTGCGAACAGTCATGCCCGAAGAGAGCAGGAGACCCCTGCGCCGCCTCGACCCGCGTGCCCCGCTGGTCGTCGACACCCGCGAGTTGGGCCGGCGAGCCGCGACCATGCGACGCCTCGCGTGGACCGTGCCGGCCCCTGCGGACCTGGCCGTGGGGATGATCGGCGTGCCCGTCGGCGCCCCCGTGGAGCTGGACGTTCGGCTCGAAGCCGTCTGCGAGGGCGTCCTCGTCTCGGGCGTGGCACGCGCCCCCCTCGCGGGGGAGTGCGCCCGATGCCTGGAGCCGCTCGCTACGGTCATCGAGGCGGATCTGCAGGAGCTGTTCGCCTACCCGGACGAGGCGATGGGCGACGACGACGAGGGCGTGTCTCGACTGGAGGGGGACCTGCTCGATCTCGAGCCGACCCTGCGGGACGCGGTGGTCTCCGAGTTGCCGCTGGCACCGGTCTGCCGCGACGACTGTCCCGGGTTGTGCGTGACCTGCGGGGGGCGGTTGGCGGACTTGCCGCCCGGGCACGGGCACGGGGCGTTCGACACGCGATGGGCCGCCCTCGCCGAGGTCTATCGCCCGACCGACGAGGAGCAGGGGAGTTAGCCATGGCTGTCCCGAAACGCCGGGTTTCCCGGAGCAACACCCGTTCGCGCCGTGCGCGGTGGAAGGCCAAGGCCCCCGTGCTCGGGCCCTGCAGCCGCTGCCGGCAGCCGAAACTGGCGCACACCGCGTGCCCGGTGTGCGGCACCTACAACGGCCGCCAGGTCGTCGCGGTCTGATCTCCGGGGTGACGACGCCGCAGTGTGGCGGTCGGCGCGATGACGCGTGACGCCGCCCCCCCGCCCGCGCCACCCACCGAGCTGGCCGAGCTGTTGGGCGCCACCGTCGACCTCGACCTCCTCGAGCGCGCGCTGACCCACCGTTCCTACGCGTACGAGAACGGTGGGCTGCCCACCAACGAGCGGCTGGAGTTCCTCGGCGACGCGGTGCTCGGCCTCGTCGTGACCGAGACGCTCTACCGCACCCACCCCGACCTGCCGGAGGGGCAGCTCGCCAAGCTGCGGGCCGCGGTGGTCAACATGCGCGCGCTGGCGGACGTCGGCCGCACCCTGGACCTCGGTCGCTACCTGCGGCTGGGGCGGGGGGAGGAGACGACCGGCGGGCGGGACAAGTCGTCGATCCTCGCGGACACGCTCGAGGCGCTGATCGGCGCGGTCTACCTCGCCGGAGGGCTGCCGGAGGCGGGAGCCTGCGTGCACCGGCTGTTCGACGCGCTGATCGCGCAGTCGGCGAAGCTGGGCGCGGGGCTGGACTGGAAGACGTCGCTCCAGGAGCTCACCGCGGCCGAACTCCTCGGGGTCCCGGAGTACGTCGTCGACGAGAGCGGCCCCGACCACGAGAAGACCTTCACGGCGACGGTCCGGGTCGCCGGTCGCAGCTACGGCCGGGGCGTCGGTCGCAGCAAGAAGGAGGCCGAGCAGCAGGCCGCGGAGGCGGCGTGGACCGCGATCCGGGAGCGGTCCGAAGCCGCGCGGACCGCGGCCGCGGACACCCCGGCGGACACGGAGCAGCAGCCGGGGGAGTGATCGGTCGTGCCCGAGCTCCCCGAGGTCGAGACGGTGCGGCGCGGGCTCGAGCGCCTGGTGGTCGGACGGCGGATCGCGGACGTGACGGTCACCCACCCCCGCGCGGTACGCCGGCACGCCGCGGGCCCCGCCGACTTCGCGAGTCGGCTCGCGGGTCGGCGGGTGCGCGCCGCGCGGCGGCGCGGAAAGTACCTCTGGTTCCCGCTCGACTCCGGGGACGCGCTGCTGGGCCACCTCGGCATGAGCGGACAACTTCTCGTCGTGCCCGCGGCGGCCCCGGCCGGGCCGCACCTGCGGGTGCGGTTCACGTTCGCGGACGCTCCCGCCGGGGGCGCGGCCCTCGGCACCGAGTTGCGCTTCGTCGATCAGCGGACGTTCGGCGGGTTGTCCGTCGTCCCCGACGGCGAGCCCCCACCGGCGGTCGCCCACATCGCCCTCGACCCGCTCGACCCGGACTTCGACGACGCCGGGTTCGCGGTCGCCCTGCGACGCCGTCACACCGAGATCAAGAGAGCCCTGCTCGACCAGAACCTGGTGAGCGGCATCGGGAACATCTACGCCGACGAGGCGCTCTGGCGGGCGCGGCTGCACTTCGCGCGGCGTACCGCGACGCTGCGACCCACCGACGTGACCCGGCTGCTCGCGGCGCTGCGCGCGGTGCTCGGTGAGGCCCTCACCGCGGGCGGCACCTCGTTCGACAGCCTCTACGTCGACGTCAACGGCGAGAGCGGCCGCTTCGACCGCTCCTTGGACGTCTACGGCCGCGGCGGGCAGCCGTGTCGGCGCTGCGGCACCCCGCTGCGCCGCGACCCGTTCATGAACCGGTCCAGTTACAGCTGCCCGCGGTGCCAGCCGCGCCCCCGGCGCCCGCGGCGGGGCGCGGCCCTCACCGACAGGGCGTAATGCCGGTGACACGAACGGGTGAGGGGCGAGGCGGGGGTTCGTTACCCGCTCGTGATACGTACTTGACCTGACGGGATCAGCGTGGGACATTTTGAGTATCCCGTCGGGGCCGCTTGCCCGGGGTTGATCTGCCCGATGCGCGCGCCGACCGGACACGGCGTTGGATTTTTCTGGTGGAGGACTTCGATGGCGAAGGCGCTTCTCGGCCACATCGGTGGGTTCGACCTCCGCACCGAGGCGGAGTTGCGCCGGCTGCGCGTTCGAGTACGCGAGCTGGAAGCCGAGGTCATGCGGTTGAAGGCGCTCAACGAGGAGCTCAGCGGCGCGCTGTCGGTGCGTGACGAGCTGATCAGCATTTCCGTGTCGGAGCCAGAACCCGCGCTCACCTGACGGGCGCCGGCTTCTGACGCGATCGAGGGGGACGCCGTTGGCGTCCCTTTTTTGGTGCCGTTTTCCTTGCAGCGGCACGCAAACGCCCCGGCGTTTCGGCCCTGGTTCGATGCGGTGAACGCCTAAGATACACCCGGGTGACGGCTCAGCCGCCCAGGGTCGTTGCCGCACCGTCCTCGCATCAGCCTCGTCCGCACCCCTCCGAGGGGTGGGCGGACCCAGGCCGGGAGCGCCCGCGTGCACCTGAAGAGCCTCACGCTGCGTGGCTTCAAGTCGTTCGCCTCGGCGACGACCCTGCGCTTCGAGCCGGGCGTGACGTGCGTCGTCGGCCCCAACGGGTCCGGCAAGTCCAACGTCGTCGACGCGCTGGCCTGGGTGATGGGGGAGCAGGGCGCGAAGAGCCTGCGGGGCGGGACGATGGAGGACGTCATCTTCGCCGGGACCCCCGGCCGCCCGCCGCTCGGCCGAGCCGAGGTCGTCCTCACCATCGACAACTCCGACCGCGGCCTCCCCATCGACTACTCCGAGGTGGTGATCAGCCGGATCCTGTTCCGCAACGGCGGGTCGGAGTACGCGATCAATGGGCAGCGGTGCCGGCTGCTCGACGTGTCCGAGCTGCTCTCGGACACCGGCATCGGCCGCGAACTGCACGTCGTCGTGGGACAGGGCCAGCTGGACGCGGTCCTGCACGCGACGCCGGAGGAGCGGCGCGCCTTCGTCGAGGAGGCGGCGGGGATCCTCAAGCACCGCCGGCGCAAGGACAAGGCGCTGCGCAAGCTCGACGCGATGCAGGCGAACCTCACCCGCGTCACCGACCTCGTCGCCGAGCTTCGCCGCCAACTCAAACCGCTCGGCCGGCAGGCCGAGCTCGCCCGCCGCGCCGCCGTGGTGCAGGCGGAGCTGCGCGACGCCCGGCTCCGGCTCCTCGCCGACGACATCGTGACGCTCCGGGGGGTGCTCGAGCGAGAGGCGGCGGACGAGACCGCCGCTCGCGAGCGGCGGGCCGCCGCGGAGCGGGCGCTCGCCGGCGCCCGGGCCAGGGAAGCGGAGCTCGAGGCCGCGGTGGGCGCCGCCCTGCCCCGGCTGGTCGAGGTGCAGGAGGCGTGGTACCGGCTGTCCGCGCAGCGGGAGCGGTTGCGCGGCACCGCGGACCTCGCGGCCGAGCGGCAGCGGCAGGCGAGCGCCCCGGAGGAGGGGCGCCCCGGGCGCGACCCGGCGGAGCTCAGCGCCGAGGCCGCGCAGGTCAGGGCGCAGGAGGCGGAGCTGCTCGCCGCGCTGGAGCGCGACCGCGCCGCGCTCGCGGCCGCGGTCCAGACGCGCGCCGCCGCCGAGGCGGCCGCCGCGGCGGCGGCGGAGGAGCACGCGGCGGCGCTGCGCGCGGTCGCCGAGCGCCGGGAACACCTCGCCCGGCTGCAAGGCACCGTCGCCGGGCTGCGCAGCCGGGCGGCGGCGGCCGAGCAGGAGATCGGCCGGCTGTCGGCGGCGCTTGCCGACGCGGAATCACGGGCGGCGACGGCCCAGGAGGAGTTCGTCGCGCTGGAGACCCAGATCGCGGGGCTCGACGACAACGAGGTCGGGCTCGACGAGGAGTACGAAGCGGCGGCCGCCGCCCTCGCCGCCGCCGACACCCGGCTCGCGGATCTCGAGCGAGAGGAGCGGGAGGCCGAACGCGAGCGCGCCGCCCTGCACGCCCGCGCCGAGGCGCTGGCGCTGGGACTCGCCGGCCGGGACGGGGCCGCCGCCCTGCTCCGCGCGGGGCCGCGGCTGCCCGGCCTCCTCGGCCCGGTCGCCGACCTGCTCACCGTGGAGCCGGACGCCCGGACCGCGGTCGCGGCCGCGCTCGGCGCGGCGGCCGACGCGTTCGCCGTCGACTCCCTCGACACGGCGCTGGACGCCCTGCGCCTGCTCAAGGAGGAGGACGCCGGGCGCGTCGGGCTGCTCGTCACGAAGGCGACAGACGACGCGGCCGCCGCACCGCCCCCGCCGTTGCCGGCCGGGGCCCGCCACGCGCTGGACCTCGTGCACGCTCCCGCGCTGCCCCAGGCGCTGGCCCGGCTGCTCGACCGGGTCGCCGTCGTCGACGGGTTGGACGAGGCCCGCCGGCTCGTGGCGAGCGACCCGACGGTGCGCGCGGTCACGCGCGCGGGCGACCTGGTCGGCGCCGCGTGGGCGAGCGGCGGATCGGCCGCCGACGCGACGCGACTCGAGGTGCAGGCCGCCGCCGACGAGGCCGCGGCGCGGCTGGCCGCGGCGACCGCCCGGGCGGAGCGGCTCGCGTTCGCGCTGGTCGGCGCGCGGGAGCAGCGCCGGGAGGTGGGGCACCGGGCGGAGTCCGCGCTGGCCCGGCTGCACGAGTCGGACGCGCGGCTGGCCGCCGTCGCCGAACGGCTCGGCCAGCTCGGCGCCGCCGCCGGCGCGGCCACGGCCGAGGCGGAGCGGCTGCGGCGCGCCCGGGCCGCCGCCGAGGCCAGCCGCGACCGGGACCTGGCGGGGCTGGCCGACCTCGAGGAGCGGCTCGCGGCCGCACGAGCGACCGGTTCGGCCGGGCGGGACACCGACGGGCCCGACACCGGCGAACCGGACGGCGAGCCCGATCCCGGGGAACGGGACGCCCGGGCCGAGGCGGCCCGCGCCGCGCGCGCCCACGAGACCGACGCCCGGCTCGCGGTGCGCACGGGCGAGGAGCGCGTGCGAGCGCTGTCCGGGCGCGCCGACGCGCTGGAACGCGCCGCCGCCGAGGAGCGGGAGGCACGGGAGCGGCTCGCGGCGCGGCGCGCGCGCCGGGAGCGGGACGCGGCGGTCGCCGCCTCCGTCGCTCGGGCGGTCGAGGCCGCGCTGGCCCGCCTGGAGCGCTCCCTGCACGCCGCGGGCGAGCGGCGGGCGGCGGCCGAGGAGGCCCGCGCCGCGCAGGAGCGCGAGCTCGTCGCCGTACGCGCGCGCATCGCTGAGCTCGGCACCGAGCTCGACCGGCTCACCGACACCGTCCACCGCGACGAGGTGCTGCGCGCCGAGGAGCGGCTGCGGGTCGAGCAGCTGGAGACCCGCTGCGTCGAGGAATTCGGCATCGACGCCGCGAGCCTGGTGGCTGAGTACGGCCCCGACCGTCCGGTGCCGTCCGCGCCCACCGCTCCCCGCGCCGACGGTCCCGCCGACGGTCCCGCCGCCGACCCCGGGACCGAGCCTGACACCGAGCCCGGCGACGGGGCCGGGCACGGGGCCGCGCCGTACGACCGGGCCGTGCAACAGGAGCGGGCGCGCGAGGCCGAACGCGTCCTCGCCCAGCTCGGCCGGGTCAACCCGCTCGCCCTCGAGGAGTACGCCGCGCTCGAGGAACGCCAGGCGTTCCTCACCGGGCAGCTGGAGGACCTCAAGGCGAGTCGCCGTGACCTGCTCGCGATCGTGAAGGAGGTCGACCAGCGGGTCGAGCAGGTGTTCGCGGCCGCGGTCGCGGACACCGCGCGCGAGTTCGCCGAGGTCTTCCCGGTCCTGTTCCCGGGCGGCGAGGGGCGGTTGGTCCTCACCGATCCCGAGGACCTGCTGACCACCGGGATCGAGGTCGAGGCGCGGCCACCGGGCAAGAAGATCAAGCGCCTGTCCCTGCTCTCGGGCGGCGAGCGCTCGCTGACCGCGATCGCCCTGCTCGTTGCGATCTTCCGGGCCCGGCCGTCGCCGTTCTACGTCCTCGACGAGATCGAGGCCGCGCTCGACGACCGCAACCTCGACCGGCTGCTCGACCTGCTCGACGGGCTGCGGGAGCGCAGCCAGCTCATCGTCGTGACGCACCAGAAGCGGACCATGGAGATAGCGGACGCGCTGTACGGCGTCACGATGCGGGACGGCGTCTCGACCGTGATCAGCCAGCGGCTGCGGGATCGCGCCTCCGCCTGAGCGGCCCGGCAGCCGGTCGGGAGGCGGGCGCCGGTGAGGCCCGTTGTATCGGTGGGGCGTGTGTCGGTGGGGCCGGGTGGAGGGGAGCCGGTCTGGGAGACTGCGCGGCGTGGAGTACGTCGTCCTCATTGTCGCGATCGCCGTCGTCGCCGTCGTCGCGCTGGTGGCGTTGCTCGCCCGACCCGGTCGCCGCCGCCCCTCGCCGCCGACCGGCCCCAGGCCGGGTGTCGACTACGCCGCGGGGGTCGGTGACGACGCCGAGACCCCACGCGACAGCGAGCGACGGGGCGTCGCGACGATCGAGCTGCCCGAGCCGGCGGTCCCCGAGGCGCCTCCCACCGTCGAGGTTCCCGCCCCGGTCGAACCCCACGTCCCCGGCGTCGAGGTGCCGGCGCCGACCGTCGGCCGCCTGGCCCGGTTGCGTGCCCGGCTGGCGCGATCGCAGACCGCGCTCGGTCGGGGCCTGCTCGTCCTGCTCTCCCGCGACGTCCTCGACGAGGACGCCTGGGAGGAGGTCGAGGACACGCTCCTGGCCGCCGATGTCGGGGTCGCCGCCACCCGGGAGATCGTCGAGAGCCTGCGGACCAAGGTCCGCGTGCTCGGCGCCCGCACGCCCGGCCAGGTTCGGGACCTGCTGGCCGCCGAGCTCCTCGCCGCCGTCGGGCCCGCCCTCGACCGCAGCCTGCGGACGCTGCCGCACGAGGACCGCCCCGCGGTGATGCTCGTCGTCGGCGTGAACGGCACCGGGAAGACGACCACGTGCGGGAAGCTGGCCCGGGTGCTCGTCGCGGACGGGCGCAGCGTGCTGCTCGGTGCCGCCGACACGTTCCGCGCCGCCGCCTCCGACCAGCTGGCGACGTGGGGGGCCCGGGTGGGGGCGGAGACGGTGCGCGGACCCGAGGGCGCCGACCCGGCGAGCGTGGCGTTCGACGCGGTCCGGGTGGGCGCGGAGCGCCGCGTCGACACGGTGGTCATCGACACCGCCGGGCGCCTGCACACCAAGGCCGGCCTGATGGACGAGCTGGGCAAGGTCAAACGGGTCGTGGAGAAGCAGGGGCCGGTCGACGAGGTGCTGCTCGTGCTGGACGCGACGACCGGGCAGAACGGCATGGTCCAGGCACGGGTGTTCGGTGAGGTCGTCGACGTGACCGGAATCGTGCTCACCAAGCTGGACGGCACCGCGAAGGGGGGCATCGTCGTGGCCGTCCAGCGCGAGCTCGGTGTCCCCGTCAAGCTGGTGGGGCTGGGCGAGGGGCCGGACGACCTGGCCCCGTTCGAGCCCGACGCCTTCGTCGAGGCTCTGCTCGGCGACTGACACCGGCACCGCGCGGGGGCGACCCGACCGAAGCGCGTCTGGGACGAGTTCACGAACGCGAAACACCGCGGATCCAACCGCGACATGCGCGTGGCGCAGCCTCACGGCGTACTCGTCCAGAGAGGAGCGTCGATGGCCGCACCACCGATCGACACCGGAAGCACCGCGTGGCTGCTCACGAGCGCCGCGCTGGTGCTCATCATGACCCCCGGCGTCGCCTTCTTCTACGGCGGCATGGTCCGCAGCAAGAACGTCCTCGCCATGCTCATGCAGAACTACGCCACGATGGCCGTGGTCAGCGTGCTGTGGGTGCTGGGGGTCTACAGCCTCGCGTTCGGGACCGACGCGTTCGGCGGTCTGGTCGGCGGTCTCGACCAGGTCGGGCTCGCGCACATGCAGCAGGCGGTCGCCGGCTACACGGGCGACCTCGCCCAGTCCGTGCCGCCGCTGGTCTTCGTCGCCTTCCAGCTGATGTTCGCGATCATCACGCCGGCGCTCATCACCGGGGCGATCGCGGACCGGTTCAAGTTCGGCGCCTACCTCGCCGTCATCGCCGCCTGGATCATCCTGGTCTACGGGCCGATCGCCCACTGGGTGTTCTCCCCCCAGGGCTGGCTGTTCCGGCTCGGCGCGCTGGACTTCGCCGGCGGCACCGTCGTGCACATCAACGCCGGTGCCGCGGGTCTGGCCCTGGCGCTGCTCGTCGGCCGGCGGCTCGGCTGGCCCGGCGAGCCGATGAAGCCGCACAACCTGCCGCTGGTGCTGCTCGGCGCCGCGCTGCTCTGGTTCGGCTGGTTCGGGTTCAACGCCGGCTCCGCGCTGGGTGCCAACCAGCTCGCCGGGTACGCGTTCGTCAACACGAACACCGCCGCAGCCGCCGCCCTGCTCGGCTGGCTGCTCGTCGAGAAGGTGCGCGACGGGCACCCGACGACGCTCGGCGCCGCGTCCGGCGCGGTCGCCGGCCTCGTCGCGATCACTCCTGCAGCCGGGTTCGTCAGCCCGCTCGGTGCGATCGTGATCGGCCTGCTCGCTGGCATCGTCTGCGCGTGCGCGGTCGCGCTGAAGTACCGCCTCCGCTACGACGACTCGCTCGACGTGGTCGCGGTCCACCTCGTCGGCGGGGTCGTCGGCTCGCTGTGCGTGGGGCTGTTTGCGACGACCGCCGTCAACGCGGTCGGCGGCAACGGTCTCCTCTACGGCGGTGGGCTCTCGCTGCTCGGGAAGCAGGCGCTCGCCGTCGGGGTCGTGCTCGCCTACTCGTTCGTCGCGACCCTCGCCATCGGCAAGGTCGTGGACGTCGTCCTCGGGCTGCGCGTGACCCGGTCCGCCGAGGCCGAGGGGCTCGACACTGCGGAGCACGCCGAGACGGCGTACGACCTCGGGGTCCGGGTCGGCGGCGTGCGCGCGGCCCCGCTGCACCGCCCGACCGCCGGCTCGTTGGTGACCGCCCGGGAGGGGGACGCGTGAAGCTGATCACCGCCGTCATCAAGCCGTTCCGGCTCGACGACGTGAAGGCCGCGCTGGAGACCTTCGGCGTGCACGGGATGACGGTCACCGAGGTGCAGGGGCACGGGCGGCAGCGCGGGCACACCGAGGTCTACCGCGGCGCGGAGTACGCCGTGGACTTCGTGCCCAAGCTGCGCGTC
>DATGDX010000035.1:0-5656 GCA_035310665.1 Mycobacteriales bacterium
GCCGCCCCCGCGGTCGTCGACAACCAGGAGAACACCCGGTCGCCGACGCGACCGCGGGGAGACGTCCGCAGCGACAGCGCGTTCATGCCTCCTCCTTCGGGACCCCGGGTGCGGGCACCGGTGCGCACGTCAGGAGATCGCCCCCACGGCCGACTGCACCTTGGTGCGGATGCCTGCGGGCAGCGGCGCGTAGCCGAGGTCGGCGAGTTGCTGCTGCCCCTTCTCCGACGCGGTGTACGAGAGGAACGACGTGACCACAGCACGGGACTCGGCGGGCAGGCCCTTCTCGCACGTGATCTCGTAGGTGACGAGGACGAGGGGGTAGGCGTCCGCGGCCTTCGTCGTGTAGTCGATCGTGAGCGGGAGGTCGTTGCCGGTGCCCGTCACCGACGCGGCTGCCACCGCCTTCCCGGCGCTCTCGCCGGTGAGCGCGACGAACGCCCCGGAGCCGTTGGCGACCCGCGCGGTGGGCAGGTTCGCGTTGTCGGCGAACGAGAGCTCCATGTAGCTGACGGCGCCGGGCGTCTGCTTCACGGCGGCGGCCACGCCCTCGCTGCCCTTGGCGCCCTGGCCACCCGGCGCCTTCCACTCCTTGCCGGCGCCGTAGGTCCAGGTGGGTCCGCCCGCCGCGGAGAGGAACTTCGTGAAGTTCTCGGTCGTGCCCGAGCTGTCGGAGCGGTGGAAGGCCTGGATCCCGGTCGCCGGCAGGGTCGTCCCCGCGTTGTCCTTTCTGATCTCCGGGTCGTTCCACCGCGTGATCTTCCCGGAGAAGATGTCGGCGATCACGGCCGGGCGCAGGTTGAGCGTCTCGACGCCGGGGAGGTTGTAGGCAACCGCGATGGGTCCGATCACCATGGGCAGGTTGATCGCCTTGCGGGTCTTGCAGCGCGCGGCGGCTCTGGTCGCCTCGTCGGGCTTGAGCGCGGAGTCGGAGCCTGCGAACGACGTCGATCCCTGGACGAACTGCTCGATGCCCGCGCCGGAGCCGACCGACTGGTAGTTGATCGTGGCTCCCCCGCAGGCGCCCTGGTAGGTCTTGCTCCACTCGTCCATCGCGTTGGCCTGGGCACTGGAACCCGACGCCTGGACCGTGCCGGTGGCACACGCGACGCCGAGCTTCTCCGCACCGCTGGTGTCCGTCGTCCCCGGGTTCTCGTCGGTGCCGCAGGCCGTCAGCGCGAGAGCGCCGGCGAGGGACAGGCCGGCGAGCCATCCCCCGTACTGCGCAGTTCGCGTTCGCACTGTCCGAAATCCCTCCGTTTGTCCGCCGGCGCGGGTGCCGGGTCCGGATGGCATGAACGCTAAGCGGGCGGGTTGACGGCCTAGGGCGGTCGAGGTGAACGCTCGGCAAACGAGCGGTTGCGCCTTCCTGGCGTCACACACCGTGCTTCTCCGCCGCGGTGACTCGGCGGGGGAGGGTGTTCAGCACCCAGAAAGCGCCCTTGCGTACGGTTACCTCGACCGGCCGCGGCGGAGGCGGCGATCCACGCGATGGCTAGCCAGAGACGCCGCTGACCCGCGGCCGAGCCGGCCGATCGGGCCCGTCCTACGCCCGGGAGACGATCTGCGCCCGCTGCGCCCGCGGTCGCTCTCCGGTCGCCAAGTAGACGACCCGCTGGGCCACGGAGACGGCGTGGTCGGCGAACCGCTCGTAGAAGCGGCCGCACAGCGTCACGTCCACGGCTTCCTCCACGCTGCCGGTCCACACGCTGCCGAGGATGTGCGCGAACAGCTCGCGCTGCAGGGCGTCCATCACGTCGTCGTCGCGCTCGAGCTCGGCGGCGAGCGCGGTGTCCGTGGTCGCGAGGACGGTCGCCGCCTTCGCCGCGATCCGCACCGCCGCCTGCCCCATCCCGAGGATCGTCGAGTGCAGCACCCCGGGCACCGCCGAGCCGGGGTAGCGCCGCCGCGCCACCTTCGCGATGTGCACCGCCAGGTCGGCCATCCGCTCCAGCTCCGCGACGATGCGCAGGCTGGTGACGAGGAAGCGCAGGTCGACCGCGACCGGCTGCTGGCGGGCCATCAGATCGAACGCGCGCCGCTCCATGCTGACGTACAGCCTGTCGATGTGCACGTCACCGGCGATCACGGCCTCGGCGAGCTGGAGATCCGCGTCAAGCAGCGACCGCGACGCCCGGCTCATCGCCGACTCGACCAGCCGGGTCATCTCGACCAGCTGATCGTTGATCTCGTCGAGCTCTTCGTGGTAGACGTCGCGCACGCTCATCACCGTAGCTTCGTCGTTAACGCGGGACCCTCGTCTGCGCGAACGGGCCGCGACGGGCGAGCGAACACTCGTTCGGTGGGGCCGACGGATGTTCGACGGCCCCTACCATCGCGAGCGTGGATGCCTTCGTCGTCGGCGGCGTCGGCCTGCTCGCCGGCGCGGTGAGCGCTCTGACGATTCTCCTCCGCCGGCGCCGAACCGACCTCGGGCCGGTCGCCGAGCAGGCACCCGAATCGGCACTACCATCAGCGCTCGGGGCGCTGCCCGACTTCCTGCCGTTCCTGTCGCTCGCCCGTTCGTTACCGACGGCGATGGTGCGGTGCGGGGCAATGCGGCGGCCGGTGCGCTCGCTCGCCGCTTGCCGCGCCGGGCGTCTGGTCTCCCGGGAGCTGCGCCTGCTCGTCGACGAGGCGCGGTGCGCAGGTGTCGCGCGCGACCTTGAAACTGCGCCATGGCCGGTTCGGCGACGACGTGCTCGCGGTGCACGCGCGGGCCATGCCGGTGCATCGCACCGGGATGCTGCTGGTGCTACCGGACGACCGGCCCGAGGCGCGGCGGGTCGAGGCGGTCCGCCGCGATTTCGTCGCCAACGTCAGCCACGAGCTGAAGACCCCGGTAGTGGGCCTAGCGCTGCTCGCCGAGGCGATCGCGGACGCCGCCGGTGGTCCGGTGGCGGTGCGTCGGTCCGGCGGGCGGATGCAGCGGGAATCGGACCGGCTGGGCCGGCTCGTGTAGGACGCCCTCGAGCTGTCCCGCCTCCAGGGCGCCGAGCCGCGACCCCAGCCCGCGCCCGTGGCGCTGGACCGGGTGTGGGCGAGGCTGTCGAGCGGTGCCGCGTCACGGCCGGGGCGCGCGCGATCGGCCTGGTCATCGGGGGGAGACGGGGCTGGCCGTTTCCGGCGACGAGCCGCAGCTCACCACCGCACTCGGCAACCTCATCGAGAACGCGGTCGCCTACAGCCCGGACGGCGCCAGGGTCGCGGTGGGCAAACGGCGGGCCGACGTCGTCGAGGTGTCCGTGACCGCGAGGGGATCGGCATCCCGGAGTCCGACCTTGAGCGGATCTTCGAGCGTTCTACCGCGTCGACCCCGCGCGGTCCCGCGCGACCGGGGGTACCGGGGCGGACTCGCGATCGTCAAGCACGTCGTCGCGAACCACGGCGGCGACGTGGTATGGAGCGTCGAGGGTTCGGGTCGACGTTCACCCTGCGGCTGCCGGCGCCGCAAGCCGGTGGCCGACCTCCCCCTCAGACCCAGGCCCAGGCCCAGGCCCCGGCCGCCGCCGCCGCGCATCCGGTTAGCGAGGGAGGCCATCGCGTGACACGTGTCCTGGTCGTTGAGGACGAGGAGTCGATCGCCGAGCCGCTCGCCTACATGCTGCGGCGAGAGGGGTTCGAGGTGGCACTGGCGGGCGACGGGCCCGGTGCGCTGCACGAGTTTGATCGCGGCGGCGCCGACCTTGTGCTGCTCGACCTCATGTTGCCCGGGCTGCCCGGCACCGAGGTGTGCCGACGGCTGCGAGCCCGCTCGAAGGTCCCCGTGATCATAGTGACCGCCAAAGACACCGAGGTGGACACGGTCGTCGGGCTGGAGCTCGGCGCCGATGACTACGTCACCAAGCCGTTCTCGACCCGCGAGCTCGTCGCCCGGATCCGGGCCGTACTCCGCCGCACAGCGGAGCCGGAGGAGCCAGCCCCGGCGGTGCTACACGCCGGGCCGGTGCGGATGGACGTCGCGCGGCACAGCGTGACCGTCAGCGGCGAGCCGGTGAGCCTGCCGCTCAAGGAGTTCGAGCTGCTTGAAATGTTCCTGCGCAACGTCGGTCGCGTGCTCACCCGTGGGCAGCTGATGGACCGGGTGTGGGGCAGCGATTACGTGGGCAACGGCAAGACGCTCGATGTGCACGTCAAGCGGCTACGCGCCAAGCTCGAGGACAATCCCGCAGAGCCGCGGCACCTGGTGACGGTCCGTGGGCTGGGCTACAAACTCGAGGTTTAGCTTCGGGTCGCCTCGACGCCGGCACAGGTGGGCACCCCCGATGCGCTCTCGGATAAGCGCCGAACAGAGAGGCTGGGGCCGTGGTCAGGGCGACCCCGGTCGGCGCCGGAGGAAGAGGTAGATCTCGACCGAGCCCGTGAGCGGCGCGGAGGGGCCCAGATCACGGGGTAGTAGGCCACACGAGTGAGGCAGGAGCAGCAAGGAACGACGTCTGCGAGTTAAGTCGTCTCACAAGTTTTGCAAGTTTTGCGTCACTTCACAGTCTCTATAGCGACGGACGCTGGTTGGCGCGTACCACACAACCGTGATCGTCTCGAAACAGTAAGTTTGAGAGACGCTTGACGCGATGCTCCCGCTGCACCTGCTTCACCACAGCGTCTCGACCAGGTTGGCTCCTTTGATCGCGCCGTCCCGGGTAACGAGCGGAAGCGCCAGCGCCATCGCGGTGGCGACGATGAGGCGATCCCAGGGATCGCGTAGGAGGCCCCGGTCGATGCGGAAGTAGGCGTCGGCGACGTGCACGTCGACCGGGTGCAGATCGACAGCCGGGGAGCGGAGCAAGCGGTCGCGAAGCCGCCCGAGTTCGGCAGTGCCGAGAGCCCGCGTCGTCTGGGTGACGTACCACAGGTCGATCAGGGTGGCTATCGAGACGACGATCCCGGCGTCGACCTCGGCATCGGTCAGGACGTCCCGGGCGGCGGGGGACAGTTGGGGAGATCCTTTGAGGTACCAAACGACGGCGTGCGAGTCGACGACGACCCTCACGACGCGGACAGGTCGCGGCGAGCCAGCTCGCTACCTCGTTCGAAGTCCTCCCAGCTCAGTTCGGGCAGGTCGGGAAGGGAGCCACGGAGTGTCTCCGGCGGTCGCACCGAGCGCTCGACCACGACGCGCAGGTGGGTGCCGGGCCGCAGCCCCAGCCGAGTGAGCTGGTCGGCCGGGATGCTGCCGTCCGCGGCGACGACCAGCTCGAAGTCCCGGGAGGCGTCCGCACTGCTCACGTTGATCACCTTAGTCGAAGACTAGGACCACCGTCAGGGTGAACGGAACGCTGCTTACGCCACGACGCATCGGGCGTCGAGCCTGCGATGAACACGAACGCCGCGGGAATCCGCACAAAGCAACGTCTCACAGACGACGGTTTATGAGATGCCGGGCAAGGAATGCACTTTGCCTCCGCAGTGTCAGCTATCGCGGCGAACGACCTCGGTGAATGCCGCAACGACCGCGGTCGCCAGCACCCACCCGAGGCCGACGAGGATGGCGGTGACGGTCAGCACGCGGCCGTGTGCGACCCACCGGCTGTATCCGAGGTCGACGAACGGCAGCAGCATGTCCACCGTGTACAGCAGCGCGTTGCGGGGCGGAGCGCCGAAGCCGGCGGTGAGCTCGCCCTTGGGACGCGACGTGATGTGTCACCAACGTCCGATC
>DATGDX010000036.1:0-2758 GCA_035310665.1 Mycobacteriales bacterium
GCGTTCGAACAGCCGGGCCCGCTCCAGCGCCTGCGCGGCCTGCCCGGCCAGCGTTTCGAGGAACTCCCGCTCCTCCGCGTCGAACTCGTGGTCGCCGTGTCACGCGAGCGCGAGCACACCGACGCGCCGGCCGGCCACGACCAGCGGCAGCGACGCGGTCGCCCCGACGCCGGCGGCCAGCGTGTCCGCGGCGACTTCGGGGTGCCGGCGCAGGTAGTCGCGGACGCGGGGCTCGTAGACGGGCGTCCCGGTCCGCAGCGCCTGAGTGATCGCGATGTCCGCGTCGGTCGGGAACTCGCGCCACCCGTCGACGACCGACGGGGGGTACCCGACCATCGTCACGAACCGCAGCGAGTCGCGGACCTCGTCGTACAGGACGATGCCCGCCGTCATCGTGCGGACCTCCGCGGCGCATGCCTGGGTGACGACGTCGGCGACGTCGGTGACGCGCAGGGCTCGGCCGAGCGCGACCGCGACGTCCAGGAGCCGCGAGGACCGGCGCGCGGCCCGCTTCCGCTCCGTGATCTCCATGACGACCCCGGCGACCCCGACGACCTCCCGGCCGTCGGGGCGGAGCGGGTAGTAGGAGACCAGCCAGCAGCGCTGGGTGCCGGGCGCGGCGGCGGTCTCGCCGGTGACCTCGACGCCACTGACCGCCTCGCCCAGGATCACCCGCCGCGCGAGCGGCTCGAGCCCGGGGGCGAGATCCGGCACCACCTCGGCCATCGTGTGGCCCACGTGCACCTCGGCGGGCACCCCGTTGAGGGCGGCCAGCGCAAGGTTGACGGTGACGAAGCGCAGCGCGGCGTCGAGCTGGAAGATCCCGATCGGCGCGTCGCGGACGAGCGCCCGCCACAGGAGCGGGTCGCCTCTGTCCGGTCGTCCCCAGGCCGCGCCCTGAGCGCGGTCGAGCGCGGTCACGACCCTCCGGTTGCCCCTCTGCCCGTGAGCCTCGTCCCGGCGCCGCGTGGGCGCATGACCCGAACGGGCGGTTCGAGCCGACCGACGCCACGGTAACGGCCGGGCGGGCGAGGAGGAACCGGGATCCCCGCTCCACGATCACGAGCCCGACCCGGGGAGGCAGCGGCTGGTCCCGGTGCAGGAACCGGACCCACGGCACCGCGTGCGCCTCGGCCTTCGTCGCGAGCGTCTCGGCCGCCCCCGCGAGCCGGGTGGTCGCCGACGAGGCCGGCACCGGTGCGAACGCGGGGTCCGGCCGGGTGAGCGTCGGGGCCGGGGAGTCGAGCCGCCAGACCGCGGGGGCGGGGTGCAGCAGCGCGGCGAGCAGCGCCGTCGTCCGCTCGCGGGTCTCGACGGGTTCCGCGGACCGCAGTCGGAGGTCGGCCCATGGGAGGTCGGCCGGGGGGTCGGCGAGCCCCAGCAGGTCCAGCGCGGTCGCCAGCGGGAGCGGCCGCGCCACCGGCCGGTGGATGGGCCAGCGCGGGAACGCCGGCTCCGGCCACACGTAGGGCAGGGAGGGGTCGACGTCGGGCCACCGAGGCGCGTAGTGGCGGGGGTCCTTGCGCGCGAGCGCGGCGCGGTGGCTCTCGTGCAGCGCCTCGTCGCCCAGCCACGGGGGAAGTTCGCCGCCGTCACGCAGGGCGGCGGTGTCGGGGACCACCCCGCCGGTGAACTCCAGCAGCGCCCCGGCGACCGTGTCCCGGTGGCCTCGCCGCTGCCATTCCGCGCACACCGCCACGCCGTAGGCGACCAACGCGGGGGTGAACCCGCGCCACATCGCCACCGCCGGGTGGTTCTTCCAGCCGTACGTCGGCCAGACGAGCGCCCGCAGGATCTGGAACGCCTCGACCCGTTGTTTGCCCAGTCGGCGCGTGTCGAGCGCCGCGGCGCTCGACACGAAATCGGCTGCGGGGAGAAAGGTCTGCACGAGCCTGCACGACCGGTCGGAGGCGGCGGACGGGGATCGGCCGTCAGGCCGACAGGAACTCGCGGGTGAGCCGCGCGGTCGTCGCGGGGTGCTCGAACTGGGGCACGTGCCCGCAGTCCTCGAGGACCAGGGAGTCCGCGTGCGGCAGCGCCTGGACGACGTGCCGGGCGAACCCGGCGGGGACCAGCCAGTCCTGCTCCCCCCACAGGAACAACGCCGGGACGGTCACCGACGGCAGCCTGTCCCAGAACCCGCGCTCGCCGAACGCCTCGTCCAGGTAGATCTGGCGCAGGCAGGCGAGGAACGCCTGGCGAGCATTGGGCCGGCGCATGACGAGGCGGAACTGGTCGGCCGCCGCGTCGTACCACGGCGCGGGCAGCCGGGACGGGTCGGCGAACATGGACCGCAGGGCCTGCACCGTGGCGCCGTGCGAAACCGGGAAGGGCAGCCGCGCGACTGCCGGCGGGACCAGCCGGACCGCCGGGGCGAGCTGGCGCAGCCGTCGGAACGCCGGGGAGGGGCAGAGCAGCACGAGCCGGTCGACGCGGTCGGGGTGCAGCAGCGCGGCTTCCAGGGTGATGCGGCCGCCCAGGGAGTTGCTGACGACGTGCGCCCGCGGGATGCCCAGCTCGTCGAGGAACGCGTCGAACCAGTCGGCGTACTGGGCGAACCTGTACCGCCACGGGGGCGCGGCGGAGGCGCCGAAGCCGGGCAGGTCGGGGGCGACGACCCGGAAGTCGCGACCGAGGTCGACCAGCAGCGGCAGCATGGAGGCGTTGGTCGCGCCGATCCCGTGCAGCAGGACGACGGGGGGCGCGTCGGGCGGCCCGGCCTGGAGGTAGGCGGTGCGGACGCCCAGGGGGGTCGCGA
>DATGDX010000037.1:0-2277 GCA_035310665.1 Mycobacteriales bacterium
GGCGCGGACGCGGTGAAGGTGGGGGTCGGCCCCGGGTCGATCTGCACCACCCGGATCGTGGCCGGCGTCGGCGTCCCGCAGGTGACGGCGATCTACGAGTGCGCGCGGGCGGCGCACGCCGCCGGGGTGCCGGTCATCGGGGACGGCGGCCTGCAGCACTCCGGCGACGTCGCCAAGGCGATCGCCGCCGGTGCGGACACCGTCATGCTCGGCAGCCTGCTCGCGGGCTGCGAGGAGAGCCCGGGCGAGCTGATCTTCATCAACGGCAAGCAGTACAAGTCCTACCGCGGCATGGGGTCGCTGGGCGCGATGCAGTCCCGGGCGGCGGCCGGCGCGGGCAAGCCGGTGTCGTACTCCAGGGACCGCTACTTCCAGGACGACGTGCTCTCGGACGACAAGCTGGTGCCCGAGGGGGTCGAGGGCCAGGTGCCCTACCGCGGGCCGGTGGCGGCGGTGGCCCACCAGCTCGTCGGGGGGCTACGCGCCGCGATGGGCTACTGCGGGGCGCGGACCGTCGAGGCACTGCAGCGCGACGCGCGGTTCGTGCGGATCACCGCGGCGGGGCTGACGGAGAGCCATGCCCACGACATCCAGATGACGGCGGAGGCGCCCAACTACTGGAGGGGGGCGCGTGGCTGACGTCGAGATCGGGCTCGGCCGCACCGGGCGCCGGGCGTTCGGGTTCGCCGACGTCAGCATCGTCCCGTCGCGGCGCACCCGTGACCCGGAGGACGTCTCGATCGCGTGGGAGATCGACGCCTACCGGTTCCGGCTGCCGCTGCTCGCCGCCGCCGACTCGGTCGTCTCGCCCGCGATGGCCGTCCAGATCGGCCGGTTGGGCGGCCTGGGGGTGCTCAACCTCGAGGGCCTGTGGGCGCGCCACCCCGACCCCGAGGCGCTGCTCGAGGAGGTCGCAGCGCTGGGCCCGGACGAGGGCAGGAGCCGGCTGCGGGAGCTGTACGCCGCGCCGTTACAGGAGGATCTGGTCACGGCCCGGGTCGCCGAGGTGCGGGCCGGTGGCGTCGTTACCGCCGCCGCGCTCACCCCCCAGCGAACCCAGCGGCTGCACAAGGCGGTCCTCGACGCCGGCGCGGAGATCCTCGTCATCAAGGGCACGGTCGTGTCCGCCGAGCACGTGTCCACGCGCACCGAGCCGCTCAACCTCAAGCGGTTCATCGGCGAGCTCGACGTGCCGGTCGTCGTCGGCGGGTGCGCCAACTACCAGACGGCGCTGCACCTCATGCGCACCGGCGCGGCGGGGGTGCTGGTCGGGATCGGGAGCGGCGGCGACGGGCGCACGCCCGAGGTGCTCGGCGTCGGCGTCCCGATGGCCACCGCGGTCGCCGACGCGGCGGCCGCGCGCCGGGACTACCTGGACGAGTCGGGCGGCCGCTACGTGCACGTGATCGCCGCGGGGGGCATCCGCAGCGGTGCGGACGTCGCGAAGGCGATCGCCTGCGGTGCCGACGCGGTGATGATCGGTCTTCCGCTGGCCGCGGCCACGGGGATGCCCGGCCGGGGGTGGCACTGGGAGATGGACGCCGTGCACGAGACGCTGCCGCGCGCCGAGCGGGTGCGCGTCGCGCCGGTCGGCACGCTCGCCGAGGTGCTCCTCGGGCCGGCACGGACCGGCGACGGCTCGATGAACCTGTTCGGCGCGCTGCGCCGCGCGCTCGCCACGACCGGCTACTCCAACCTCAAGGAGTTTCAGCGGGTCGAGGTCGTGGTCACCGGCCCCGGCGCGTGACGCGCAGGCCGCGCCGAGCCGGCGGTGCGGCGGAGGAGCGCGGCGAACACGAGCAGGAACGCGTCGGCGTCGAACCGCGCCGGGTCGCGCACCGCCTGCACCGCCGCGCCCTGGACGAACGAGACGACCATCGTCGCGAGGGTGTCTGCGCATGAGGCGACCTCCTGCTCGGTGACCCCCTGCTGCTCGGTGATCCCCTGCTCGGCGGCCCCCAGCTCGGCGACGACGTCGGCGCACACCGGCACGAACACCCGCCGGTAACGGTCGAGCGCGGCGTCGATCGGCTCGCGGAAGGCCGGGGCCCGCCCGAGACCAACCCAGTAGGCGAAGAACAGCTCCACCGCCGCCCGCTGCCGCGGGATCCCCTCGAGCTCGACCCGCAGCAGGGCCAGCAGCCGATCCGCGGCGGTCGGCAGCGCCGCGATGTCGGGAGTCACCTCGGCGTCGAGCGCGCGGGACAGCAGCGAGTCGAGCAGCCCGAGCAGGAGCCCCTCCTTCGACCCGAAGTGAAAGAACACCAGCCCCGGGGA
>DATGDX010000038.1:0-2640 GCA_035310665.1 Mycobacteriales bacterium
AGGGCCGGGCGTTCGGGGACGTGCCGCTGACCCTGGAGTACAAGCTCGAGGTGTGGGACTCGCCGAACTCCGCCGGTGTGATCATCGACGCGGTGCGCTGCGCGAAGATCGCCCTGGACCGGGGCGTCGGCGGGCCGATCCTGTCCGCGTCGGCGTACTTCATGAAGTCCCCGCCGGTGCAGCACCCCGACGACGAGGCCCGCGAGCTCGTCGAGCGGTTCATCGCCGGCGACGTCGACCGCTGACCCGGCGAGCGGCCCGGGCCCCGGCAGGGGCTCGGGCCGCACCCCTTTTCAGGGTCGGCGTCCGGCTCCCGGCGTCAGCGGGGGTGGGAGCGAGCGCGCAGCCGCTCGATGCGACCCACGGCCGCCAGGTCCCCCTTGCGGGCGAACGCGGTGCTCGCGGCGGAGAGGCAATCCTCCCCCTCGTCGGGCCGGCCGGCGAGCAGGAGCACCTCGCCGAGGTCCGCCAGCGTCTCACCGCGCACCCCGAGCAGCTCGGTGCCTTCGACGGTCCAGACCGCCTCGCGCACCAGCTGCACACCCGCCTGCGTGTCACCCCTGCGGACGCGGGCCTTTCCGTGCACCGCGCGGGCGATCGCGTGGGCGAGGTCGTCGCCGGCCGCGGCCAGCTCGTCGGCCTGCCGCCCCATCTCCTCCGCCTCCGCGTAGCGCCCCGCGTCGTACGCCGCACGCCCGCGCAGGGCGAGCAGGCGCGAGGTGACGTACCGGTCGCCCATCCGCTCCGCGCCGGTGCAGGCAGGGGCCATCGCCGCCTCCGCGGCACCGGGATCATCCGCCCACAACTCGACCAGCCCCGCCACGTAGGCGGTCGCGGCGGCCCGCAGGCGCAGCCCGAGGCCCTCGAAGATGCCGGCGACCTGACGGAGCAGCGTCCGGGCCTCGTCGAAGTTCCCCTCCTCCGCCCGCAGCCCGGCCAGCGACGTCAGCAGCCGGGCCTCGTGGGTGGGGGTGATCCCGGGGCGGGCGAGCTCGTCGCGGCATCGCCGCTCGCCCTCGGGGACCGGGGTCTCGTCGAGCAGCAGCAGAATGCCGAGCGGGTCGAAGGCGTCGGCGAGCGGCTCGGCCTGCCCGACGCGCCGCGTGTCCTCCCCTTCGGCCGCCTCGCGGGCCTCGACGAGACCCGGTGCGGACAGCAGGGTCCACCCGGCGGCGAGTCCCTCACTGCCCGGCGCTCGGCGCGGTTTCCCCCCCGCCTCCGGGTTCTCCGGGTATGGCTCGATCGGTGCCGAACCGGTGAACCGGTGGAGGACGTGGAGCACCTGCCGGGCCTGGTCGGCGATGTCCCCGTGGCGGTGCGCGACCGCGGTCGCCAGCGCCTCCTCCAGCAGGCGTTCGGCGCGCCGCAGGTCGCCGAGCTCGATCAGCGCGGCGGCGAGGTCCGGCAGCAGCGCGAGCCGGGCGTCGTCCTCGGGGAAGAGCAGGGCGACCGCTCGGGAGAGCAGGTTGACGGCGGCCGGCATGTCCCTGCGGCCGAACGCCTTGCGTCCGGCCGTCCCGAGGCTCACCGCCGCCCGCCGGGCCAGTTCCAGCGCCTCGACGTCCATCGAGCCGAGGCCGACCCGGTTGCGGCAGGCCTGCTCGAGGTGGTAGCCGGCGAGCTCGTCGTAGCTGACCAGGTGGCCCCGCGCGCGCTGCTCGAGCCACGACGCGCAGCGCTCGTGCAGCTCCGCCCGCTCGTGGTTGGTCAGGGAGCGGTAGGCGGTCTCGCGCAGCAGCAGGTGACGGAAGCGGAAGGCCTCGTCGTCGAGGGAGACGTCGGTTTCCCGGCGGATCAGGTCGCGGTGCACGAGCCGGCGCAGGCTCTCGTCGACGGTGTCCCGCTCCGGCTGGGGGGTGAGCGCCTCGACGGCCCCGCGGTAGAACAGCTTGCCCACGACGCTCGCGCGTTCGAGGACGGCCCGCTCGGTGCGGGGGAGTCGATCGAGTCGCGCGGTGAGCAGCGCCGCGATCGTCGGGGGCACCTCGATCCGTGACAGGTCCGCGGCCACCCACCGATCGCCGATCCGGGCCAGCAGCCCGTCGTCGATGAGCATCGCGACGAGCTCCTCGGCGTACAACGGGTTGCCCTCCGCGGCCGCGACGACCTTGGCCCGTGCCGCGTCCGCCCCCGGCCCGCCGCGGAGCAGGGTGTCGACGAGCTGCCGGGTCTGCTCCTCGGTCAGCGGTTCGAGCGGCACGATACGCACGTGCTCCCGGCCGCGGGCCCAGTCCGGCTCGACCTCGAGCAGTTCCGGGCGCGCGGTCGCGCACAGCAGCAACGGCAGGGCGCGAGCGGACTCGGCGAGCCGGGCGACCAGGTCGAGGAACGTGGGCTCGGCTCGGTGCAGGTCTTCCACGACGACCAGGGTCGGCGCGCGCCGGGCCAGCAGCTCGAGGAGTTCCCGGACCGCGTCGACCGGCAGCTCCCCGGCGGCGGGGGGATCCGGCTGCAGGAGCGGGAGCACCCGCTCCGCGACCGCGAACGCGTGGGCCGTGGCCCCGAGCCGCGCGGCGAGTTCGTTGCGCGCCCGCTCGGGTGATCCCGAGGGGTCGGTGGAGCACAGTTGACGCAGCAGGTCCTCGACGGGGGACATGGTCATGCCGCTGCCCACGTCGGGACAGCGCGTGCGCAGCACCG
>DATGDX010000039.1:0-14890 GCA_035310665.1 Mycobacteriales bacterium
GATCGGCCACGAGCTGACCCACGGGGTCGTCGAGGACGAGGCCCAGTTGTTGTACGTCGACGAACCCGGCGCCCTGCACGAATCCCTCGCGGACGTCTTCGGCTCGCTGCTGAAACAGCACGCGCGGAGACAGACCGCGAGCGAGGCGGACTGGCTGGTCGGCGCGGAACTGCTGGGCCCGGACGTGCGCGGCGTCGCGCTGCGGTCGATGACCGCGCCCGGGTCGGCGTACGACGATCCGATCCTCGGCCGCGACCCGCAGCCGGCGCACATGCGGGGCTACGTGCAGACCACGGCCGACAACGGCGGGGTGCACATCAACTCGGGCATCCCCAACCGCGCCTTCGCGCCCGCCGCGATCCGCATCCGGGGCTACGCCTGGGAGCGGGCGGGACGCATCTGGTACGACGCGCTGCGCGATCCGGGGGTCACCCCCACCACCCGGTTCCGCACCTTCGCCCGGGCGACCGTCCGCGCCGCCCAGCACGCGTTCCCTGACGACGTGCAGACGGTCCGCGAGGCGTGGGACGAGGTCGGCGTCACCCTGTGACCCGACGAGCCGGGTGACCAGGAGGCCGGGGAGCTGACGATGCGGATCGAGTTCGAGCGCAGCGGCGGGTTCGCCGGTCTGGTGCAGCGGTGCTGCCTGGACACCGAGACGCTGCCGCCGCGGCAGGCCCGAGAGATCGAACAGCTCGTCGCCGCCGCCGGCCTGCCCGAGCTGGAGGCGCGACCGGCACCGGTCGCCGCGGGAGCCGATCGCTTCCAGTACGACCTCACGATCACGCAACGCGGGGCGAGCCACCGACTGCGGGTGGGCGAGGGCTCGGTGCCCCCGCAGCTGCGCCCCCTCCTCGACCGGCTGCTCGCGCACGCCCGCGGGTCCTGACGCGGGCCGTTCCGGGGGTCACGTGGGGGTCCCCGAGCGCCTGCGTGACCGCGCGCCGCGCGGGTATGCAGACGTTTGTGAAGGGCGACCGGGTCGAGATCGTCGTCGACACCGGCGGTGGGGTCCGCACCTACGAGGTGCGGGCCACGCGGGCCGGGCGGCGCGTCGAGACGACGACCGGCCGGGGCGTCGTCGAGGTCACCGAGGTGACCCGGACGGGGATCCCGGTCCGCAGCGCGCGGTTCATGGCCAACCGGGTCGTGGCGCTCGTCGAGCACCCGGCGGACGAGGGCCGCGCGGCGCGCCCGGACGAGGTGGAGACCGACGCTCGCCCCTCCGGCCCGGCACACGCCGCCTGACTGCTCGCAACAGCCGCCCCCGCTGTCGCGCGGGCACGGTCAGCCGGCGCGGTTAGTCGAAGAAGCGGTCGAGCGCCTCGGGCGGTGCCGGACCGACCGGTCCCTTGACCGGCACGAGATCGGCGAAGACGCTCGCGCCGTCGGCGCTGACGTGCAGCGGATGCCACAGCGCCACGCCCGGGCGGGGGCGGCAGAAGTACTTGAAGGTCTGGACGTCGAAGAACCGGACGTGGGTCGGGTCGGCGACCGCGTTGACGTGCCGCCAGTCCGGGGACATGACGTGCAGGACGCCGTACGGCGCCACCACCCGCCACAGCTCCTGGAACACCGGCATCACGTCGACGAAGTGCCCCAGCACGTGGACCGCGTAGACCCGGTCGACCACGCCGTCGCGCAGCGGCAGCCGGCGCGAGACGTCGGCGACGACGTCGGCCGCCGGCAACGGCAGCAGGTCGATGCCCAGGTTCTCCTCGTGCTGCTTGACGCCGCCCGCGCCGATGTCCACGGTGCGTAATCGCGGCTGTCCGGGCACCCGCACCCTGTCCCACACCGCATGGACACCGGCGAGCCGGCCGAGCAGAGACCGCAGCAGGTCGAGCCGCTCCTGGTCCGGTGCCGCGCCCTCGACGTGCGCCACCCCGCCGCGAAAGCGCACCTCCGCGCGGACGGCGACGAGCCTGGTGTCGTGGGCGAGCAGCTCGGCGGCGTAGCGGTCGAGCACCGCGTCCCGGGCCCGGGTCGGCGGGTTCTGCACGAGGACGGATCAGCGGCAGCGACGGCGGCGGCGCAGCAGGACGACCAGCGCGACGAACGCCGCTGCGACAGCGACCACCGTCGCCACCTGTTCGGGGTGGGTGCGCAGGTGTTCGACCCCGCGGTGCGCCGCCCGACGGGGGCTCACCCGTTCCGCGATCTCGTCAACGGTCCGCGCCAGCTCGGCTCGGGTGCGCTCGATGTCTCGTTGGATGTCGTCCGGATCGTCCGCCACGTGCTCCCCCGATCAGGTTTGTCCCGACTCGACCGTCGGCTGCGGTCAGTCTCGCAGGTCGACGACGACCTTGACGTCGTCCGGTTGCTTGCGCAACGCGCTCGGCCACTCCTCCTTCGGCACCCGCGTCACCAGGCGCGACAGCCACGCCCGGTCCGCCGTGCCGAGGGCCGCCACCGCCTGTTCGTAGTTGCGCCGCGCGGCGTTGACCGACCCGAAGACCACCGTGTTCTCCAGCACGATCTCGTTGTTGACCCGGCCGATCGGAGCCGGAATGACCCGTGAGCCGCTGGAAATGCCGGTCAGGCACACCACCGCGTTCGGCCGGGCCCGGCACACCACGTCGAGGACCACCTCGCCGACGCCGGTGCACTCGAGGACGACGTCGGGTTCGACCGACACGTCCGCCAGCGAGCCGGAGTGGTAGGTCGCCCCGAGCTCAGCGACGAGACCGGGCTTGGGTCCCGTCGAGGCGAGGTCGACCACGTCGACGCGGTGCCCCCGCTGCACGGCGAGCAGCGCCGCCAGCAACCCGATCGGGCCGGCGCCGGTGACGAGCACGCTCCCGACCGCCTCGCAGGCCTGCGCCGCGATCCGGTCGATCTGTTCCCACGCCTTGGCAACCACCGACGCCGGCTCCACGAGCACACCGAGATCGGCGAGTCCGGTCGGCACGGCGACGGCGAACTTCGCCGGCACTCGCCACCGGGTCGCGCCGTACCCGTGCAGCTCCTTGATCCCGCGCTCGGTATAGCGGCCGTTGCGGCAGAAGTCCCACTGGTCGATCGCGCAGCACGGGCAGGGCACCGGATCGGGGCGCCGCACGATTCCCACGACGTGCGCGCCTGGCTCCAGGCCGCTGCCCGGCGGGGCCTCCAGCACCTGGCCCAGCGACTCGTGGCCGAGCACGAGCCGCTCCTCCCCCGGCGGCGGCGCGCCGTGCCCACCGTGGACGATCTCCACGTCGGTCCCGCACACACCGACGAGCCGGCCCTCGACGAGCACCTCACCCTGGGTCGGCTCCGGCTCCGGCAACTCCAGGACCGCGGCGGACTCGGGACGGCCCGGAATGACGGTCAGTGCCTGCATGCGCGGCCCGTGCCCCTGCGCGCACGCCCTCATACGCGAGCGCGGATTCGGGAGCACCTCGTCGGTGTTGTTCCGGTCGGCGTTGTTCCGGTCGGTGTCGTTCGCGACCGCGTCCGGGGGGTGACCTCGCCGCGGCACGGGAAGGCAGCCGTCCAAGATGCCGCGAAGGAGACGACGATGAGCGAGGCCGGGGTCCGGCTGCAGCCCGGTGACCAGGCGCCGGAGTTCACCCTGCCCGACGCGGACGGGAACCCAGTCACGCTCGCCGGCTTCCGCGGCCGCCGGCTGATCCTCTACTTCTACCCCGCGGCCCTGACCCCCGGCTGCACCGCCGAGGCCTGCGACTTCCGCGACAACCTGGCCGACCTCGACGCGGCCGGCATCGATGTCCTCGGGGTCTCCCCGGACAAGCCCGAGAAGCTGCGCCGGTTCCGCGACGAGCACGGCCTGACGTTCCCGCTGCTGTCGGACCCGGAGAAGACGGTGCTACGGGCGTACGGCGCGTGGGGGGAGAAGACGTCGTACGGCAAGAAGACCGAAGGCGTGCTCCGGTCCACGTTCGTGATCGGCGAGCAGGGGCGGGTCGAGAACGCGGCGTACAACGTGCGGGCCCGCGGGCACGTCGCGGCCCTGCGCGCCCGGCTCGGCGTCTGACGTCGAGCGTCCCGTCCGCGCCTCGGCCTCAGCCCGCTCCCTACGAACGGGCCTCCCTACGATGTCCCGGGCGCGAGAGTGGCGGAACTGGCAGACGCGCCGGACTTAGGATCCGGTGCCTTCGGGCGTAGGGGTTCGAGTCCCCTCTCTCGCACCGACCCGGACCCCGCGTTCGCGCCCGCCCGGCGGGTGGGTCAGCGCCCGGTGACGAGTGCGGCGAGCTGGGGGGCGAGCGCGCGGAACGCGCGTCCGCGGTGGCTGATCGCGTCCTTGTCCGCCGGTGCCAGCTCCGCGGCGGTGTGCCGTTCCCCGTCCGGGACGAAGATCGGGTCGTAGCCGAACCCGTTGCTCCCCCGCGGCTCGCGCGTGAGCGTCCCGTCCAGCCGCCCCTCGGCCACCCGCTCCCCGAGACCCGGGACGACGGCGGCGGCCACGCAGACGAAGTGCGCGGACCGGCGGTGATCCGGGACCTCCGCGAGCTGCGCAAGCACCAGCCGCAGGTTCGCCTCGTCATCCCCGTGCCGGCCGGCCCAGCGCGCCGACAGCACGCCCGGCATCCCGCCGAGCGCGTCGACGCACAGCCCGCTGTCGTCGGCGACCGCGGGCAGCCCGGTCGCCGCGGCCACGGCGCGGGCCTTGAGCAGTGCGTTCTCCTCGAACGTGCGGCCGGTTTCCGGCACCTCGGGGACTTCGGCACCCGCCGGTGCGCCCGCCAGAGCCTCCGCGTCGAGCCCGACCAGCTCCACGTCCGGTGCGGATGTGCCGAGGATGCGGCGCAGCTCGGCGAGCTTGCCGGCGTTGCGGGTCGCGAGCACGACCCTCACATGCCCCCCGCCCGCCCGTCCGTGGGAGCGGCCACGCGCTGCGGCAGCGGTTCCTCGAGCGCGGTCCGCTGCAGGCGGGCCAGGTCGGCGCAGCCGGCGACGGCGAGGTCGAGCAGCCCGTCGAGCGAGGAGCGGTCGAACGGGACGATCTCGGCGGTGCCCTGCACCTCGACGAAGTGCCCCTCCCCGGTGCACACGACGTTAATGTCGGTGTCCGCGGCCACGTCCTCCTCGTAGCTGAGGTCGAGCCGGGGCTCCCCGCGGACGATGCCGACGCTCACCGCGGCCACGGAGTCGCGCAGCGGCTCCCCCTTGACCGGTCCGCGGGCGCGCAGCCAGCCGAGCGCGTCCGCGAGCACGACGTACGCGCCGGTGATCGCCGCAGTGCGGGTCCCGCCGTCCGCCTGGAGCACGTCGCAGTCGATGATGATGCTGTTCTCCCCCAGCCGGGCGAGGTCGACGACGGCGCGCAGCGACCGGCCGATCAGCCGGGAGATCTCGTGGGTGCGCCCGCCGATGCGGCCCCGCACCGACTCCCGGTCCGTGCGCTCCGCGGTCGCCCGCGGCAGCATCGCGTACTCCGCGGTCACCCACCCCAGCCCGCTGCCCTTGCGCCAGCGCGGCACCCCCTCGGTCACGCTCGCCGCGCACAGCACGCGGGTGTGGCCGAACTCGACGAGCGCGGACCCCTCCGCGTGGTCGAGCCATCCCCTCGTGATCGTCACCGCGCGCAGGGCGTCGGGCGCGCGGCCGTCCGGGCGGGTCATGAAAAGCACCCTAGACGTCGTACGCCGCGCCGCTGGCCGCCACCTCGACCGGGCCGGCGAACGCCTCGCCGGCCTCGGACCGCACGTCGTCGAGCGGGGTCGTCGGGACGACGTGGGTGAGCACGAGCCGCCCGACGCCGGCCCGCGCGGCGTGCTCACCCGCGTCGCGCCCGGTCATGTGAACGTCGCGCGGCACGTCGGGGCCCTCGGCGAACGACGCCTCGCAGACGAACACGTCGGTGCCCGCGGCGAGCTCCACCAACCCGTCGCACCGCCCGCTGTCCGCTGAGTAGGTGACGCTGCGCACGCCCTCGGTGAGCCGGATCGCGAACGTCTCGACCGGGTGCGCGGTGCGACACAGGTCGACCCTGAACGGTCCGATCGAGGTGCCCGTGCCGTCGAGGACGCGGAAGTCGTAGACGGCCTCGATCAGGTCCGGGTGCCGCGAGTCGAACGCTGTGACGAGACGCTCGCGCAGCGGGCGGGGGCCGTAGACCGGCACCTGCGGCGGGGTGCTGCGGGGGTAGTGGGCGGGGTGGAAAGCGCGGGCGTAGGTGTAGGCGAGCAGGTCCAGGCAGTGGTCGCCGTGCTGGTGCGAGACGAAGAACGCGTCGACGTCGAGCACGCCGGTGGACCGCTGCAGGGCGCCGAGGGCCCCGTTGCCCAGGTCGAGCACCAGCCGGAACCCGTCGGCCTCGACGAGGTAGGCCGAGCACGGCGACGTGGGTCCCGGGAAGGTGCCGGAGCAGCCGAGCACGGTCAGGCGCACACGACCTCCTCCAGCGCGCCGACCTCGCCGACCTCGGGACCGAGGAAGCGGCGGCCGAGCTGCTGGAACGGCGCAGGGTCCCCGGTCGCGAGGAACCGGTGCCGCGGCGGGGGGGAGGCGTCCGAGCGGAACAGCCCGTGGGTCGCGAGCGCGCGGTAGACGTCCTTCGCGGTCTCCTCCGCGCTGCTGACGAGCGTCACCTGGTCGCCGACGACGTACGAGATGACGCCCGTGAGCAGCGGGTAGTGCGTGCAGCCGAGGACGAGGGTGTCCACGCCGGCGGCGCGGATCGGCGCCAGGTAGTCCCGCGCCACGGCCAGTACCTGCGCGGAGTGCACATCGCCGGCCTCGACGAACTCGACGAACCGCGGGCAGGCCCGGGAGGTCAACGCGATGTGCGGGGCGGCCGCGAACGCGTCGTCGTACGCGCGGCTCGCGATCGTCGCCCGGGTGCCGACGACCCCCACGCGCCCGTTGCGGGTCGCGGCGACCGCGCGGCGGACGGCGGGCCGGATCACCTCGACGACGGGCACGGCGTAGCGCTCGCGCGCGTCGTGCAGGACCGCCGCGGTCGCGCTGTTGCACGCGATCACGAGCAGTTTCACGCCCCGGTCGACCAGGTGGTCCATGACCTCGAGCGCGAACGCGCGGACCTGCGCGATCGGGCGGGGCCCGTAGGGACCGCGGGCGGTGTCCCCGACGTAGAGCACCGGCTCGTGCGGCAGCTGGTCGAGCACGGCCCGGGCGACCGTCAGGCCGCCCACTCCCGAATCGAAGATCCCGATCGGCGCGTCCACAAGCGGCCAGGGTAGGTCGTGACGGATCGTGGCTGCCATGACGACACGGAACCGACACGACCTCGGCGGCGGGGCAGCGGGGCAGCGGGCACCCAGCGTTAGGCCCACAGCTGGCCCTCGAGCGCGGCCTCGGCCTCCTCGAGCGTGCCGGCGTAGGCCCCGGTGGACAGGTACTTCCAGCCCGCGTCCGCCACGACGAACGCGATGTCGGCCCGCTCCCCGGCCTCGACGGCGCGGTCGGCCTGCGCGAGCGCCGCGTGCAGCACGGCGCCGGTCGAGATTCCCGCGAAGATGCCCTCCTCATGCAGCAGCTGCCGGGTGCGGCGCACCGCGTCGCGCGGGCCCACCGAGAACCGCGTCGTGATCACGGATGGGTCGTAGAGCTCAGGGACGAAGCCCTCGTCGAGGTTGCGCAGCCCGTAGACGAGCTCGCCGTAGCGGGGCTCGGCGGCCACGATCCGCACGCCCGGCACGTGCTCGCGCAGGTAGCGGCCGGTGCCCATCAGGGTGCCGGTCGTGCCGAGCCCCGCGACGAAGGCGGTGATCGACGGCAGGTCGGCGAGCAGCTCCGGCCCGGTGGTCTCGTAGTGCGCGAGCGCGTTTGCCGGGTTGCCGTACTGGTAGAGCATCACCCAGTCGGGGTTCTCCGCCGCCAGCTGCTTGGCGACCCGCACCGCCTCGTTCGACCCGCCCGCCGCGGGGGAGAACAGGATCTGCGCGCCGTACATCTCCAGCAGCTGCCGCCGCTCGACCGAGGTGTTCTCGGGCATGACGACGACGAGCGAGTAGCCGCGCAGCTTGGCGACCATCGCCAGCGAGATCCCGGTGTTGCCCGACGTCGGCTCGAGGATCGTGGCGCCGGGCGCGAGCAGGCCGTCCTTCTCGGCCCGCTCGACCATCCACAGCGCGGCCCGGTCCTTGATCGAGCCCGTCGGGTTGTACGACTCGAGCTTCGCCCACAGCCGCACGTCCGCGCCCGGCGACAGGCGCGGCAGCCCGACCAGGGGGGTGCGCCCCAGGGAGTCGAGCAACGAGTCGAAGCGCATGGGCCGGGTCGGAGGCAGCGTCAGACGCGGGCTCCGCCGGCGACCGCCGGCAGCACGGTCACCACGTCACCGTCCTTCACCGGCGTCTCCAGCCCGCCCAGGAACCGGACGTCCTCGTCGTTGAGGTAGACGTTGACGAACCGGCGCAGCCCACCGTCGTCGACGAGCCGGCCGCGCAGGCCAGGGTGGCGGGCGTCGAGGTCGGCGAGCAGTGCGTCCAGCGTGGCCCCGGCGCCGGACACCTCCTTGGCCCCGCCGGTGTAGCTGCGGAGGATGGTCGGGATGCGGACCTCGATGGCCATTGCGGTCACTCCTGACGTGGGCTCGCAGGACGGGGTGCGAGACGGGCGGTCGAGCGGGCGTCGGTCGGTGCGGCACGTGTCGGTCGGTGCCGTCAGTGCAACGCGGGAACGACCCGCACCTCTTCCTCGGTGACGACACCGTCGACGATGCGGAACGACCGGAACTCGACCGTCTCCGGGTCGCGGGTGGACACCAGCACGTAGTGGGCGTCCGGCTCGGTCGCCAGCGACACGTCGGTCCGCGACGGGTAGGCCTCGGTCGCCGTGTGCGAGTGGTAAATCACAAGCGGCTCCTCGTCGCGGTCGTCCATCTCCCGCCACACCCGCAGCTGCTCGGCGGGATCGAGGCGGTAGAAGGTCGGCGAGCGCTCGGCGTTGGCCATCGGGATGAACCGCTGCGGTCGGTCGGCGCCGACGGGCCCCGCGACGATCCCGCACGCCTCGTCCGGGTGGTCGCGACGGGCATGCGCGACGATCGCGTCGTACACCGGCTGGTCGATCGTGAGCACGCTCCCGGACGCTACCTGCGGCGGGGGCGCTGCTCACGACAGGGCCCGGACGAGCGTCTCCTGCAGCCAGCCCAGCCAGCTGTAGGCGGCGTACGTCGCGGCCCGCGGATCGTCGGGCCGCATCCGCTCCAGCTCCTCGTAGCTCTCCTCGGTGACCTCGAGCCGGGTTCCGAGCGCCAGCCGCAGGTCGTTGAGCGCGGACAGCCAGGCCTGCCCGCCGGGGTCGTCCAGGCGCACCCGCCCGTCGGACCCCGCGCTGCCCAGGTCCGCGAGGACCCGCCGGGCCGCCTGCGCCTTCGTCGAGCGCAACGACGGCTCGGTGTAGCGGCGGAACTCGATCGCGGCCTCCGGGTCGTCCGGGTAGGCATCGGGCAGCAGCCGGGCGAGCACGGGGTCGGTCGGCGTTTGCGCCTCGGCCGCGATCCCGACGAGGCGCTCGAGCGGGTCACCGGACGCGTCCACGTCGTCCGCGTCGAGCAGCCCGAGCAGCTCGTTCAGCAACCGGCGCAGCACGACGATCTCGGTGCGGTCGAACCGGCACTCGCAGCCGTGGCGGGTGCGCTTGAACCGGGCGACCACCCGCTCAGCGATCCTGCGTGAGTGTGGCCCACAGCCCGGCGGCGTGCAGCCGGGCCACGTCGTTCTCCATCTGCTCGCGCGTGCCGTTGGAGACGACCGCACGGCCCTTGCAGTGCACGTCGAGCATCAGTTTCGTCGCCTTCTCACGGCTGTAGCCGAACAGCTTCTGGAAGACGTACGTGACGTAGGACATGAGGTTGACCGGGTCATTCCAGACGATGGTGACCCAGGGGCGGTCGGGACGGACGTCGGTGCCCGACTCCGGGAGGTCGATCTCGACGGGAGCCGAGGCCGGAGAGGAGGTCGCTGGAGAGGAGGTCGCTGGAGAGGAGGCCGCAGCCGACGGGGGTCCCGACGCGCGGACCAAGGCTGTCATGTCCCCATGCATGTCCCCATGGTTCCACGTTCGGCCCTACGCTCCACCTCCTGACGGACCGGGAGGCGACCGGTGAGGAACGCGTGAGCTCTTCCAGCGCACTGCTCACCGACCACTACGAGCTCACGATGCTCCAGGCGGCGCTGCGCTCGGGCGCAGCGCACCGGCGGTGCGCGTTCGAGCTGTTCGCGCGGCGACTTCCGGAGGGCCGGCGGTACGGCGTGGTGGCGGGCGTGGGCCGGCTGCTCGAGGAGCTCGAGCGGTTCCGGTTCGGCGCGGTCGAGCTCGAGTTCCTCGTCTCGACGGGCGTAGTGGACGAGCGGACCTGCGAGTGGCTGGCTGGCTACCGCTTCACCGGCGACGTCGACGGCTACCCGGAGGGAGAGGCCTACTTCCCCGGTTCGCCGGTGCTCGTCGTCGAGGGATCGTTCGCCGAGACGGTGCTCCTGGAGACGCTGGCGCTGTCGATCCTGAACCACGACTCCGCGGTCGCGTCCGCCGCGGCGCGGATGACGTGCGCGGCCGGCGACCGGCCGTGCATCGAGATGGGGTCGCGCCGCACCCACGAGGAGGCGGCGGTGGCCAGCGCCCGCGCGGCGTACGTCGCGGGGTTCGCGGCGACGTCGAACCTGGAGGCGGGCCGCCGCTACGGCATCCCCACCGCCGGGACCGCCGCGCACGCCTTCGTGCTGCTGCACGACGACGAGCGCGGCGCGTTCCGTGCCCAGCTGGACGCGCTCGGGCGCGGCACGACGCTGCTGGTGGACACGTACGACGTCGAGGCCGCGGTCCGGACCGCCGTCGAGCTGGCCGGTCCGAGCCTGGGCGCGGTCCGGCTGGACAGCGGTGACCTCGTCGTGCTCGCGCGCGAGGTGCGCGCGCAACTCGACGCGCTCGGCGCGGACAAGACCCGCATCATCGTGACGAGTGACCTGGACGAGCACGCGATCGCCGCGCTGGCGATCGCGCCGGTGGACGCCTACGGCGTGGGCACGGCGCTGGTCACCGGCAGCGGCCACCCGACCGCCGAGTTCGTCTACAAGCTCGTCGCCCGCTCCCGCTCCGCCTCCCCGGACGCCCCCCTGGTCGCCGTGGAGAAGCGGTCGCCGAACAAGACGAGCACCGGAGGCCGCAAGTGGGCCGTACGCCGCCGCGACCGGACCGGCCGGGCGACCGCGGAGGTGATCTTCCGGGTGCCGCCGGAACCGGCCGCGGAGGACCGGCCGCTGCTCGTTCCGCTGGTCCGCCACGGGGAGGTCGTCGCGGAGGTCAGCCTGGCGGAGGCGCGGGAGCGGCACCGCGCGGCCCGCGCGGAGCTCCCGCCGAGCGGGCTGCAGCTCTCCCGCGGCGTTCCGGCCATCGACACCGTCTACCCGAGGGGTCGCCGGTGACGCGCGCCCTGATCGTCACCGACGTGCAGAACGACTTCTGCGAGGGTGGGTCGCTCGCGGTCGCCGGCGGCGGCGACGTAGCCGCGGCGATCAGTGGGTTGCTGCGCGATCGCGCCGGCGACTACGCCCACGTCGTGGCCACCCGCGACTGGCACGTCGACCCCGGTGCCCACTTCTCGGCGGACCCGGACTTCGTCGACTCCTGGCCGCCGCACTGCGTCGTCGGCACGCCAGGTGCCCGTTTCCACCCGGCGCTGGACGTGTCCCCCGTGGAGGCGGTGTTCAACAAGGGCCAGCACGCCGCGGCGTACAGCGGGTTCGAGGGCGCGACCGAGTCCGGCGACGCGCTCGCGGACTGGCTGCGCGCACACGGCGTCGACCGCGTCGACATCGTCGGCATCGCCACGGATCACTGCGTCCGCGCCACCGCGCTCGACGCCGCCCGGTTGGGCTTCGCCCCCCGCGTGCTGCTGGACCTCACCGCCGGCGTCGCCGCGGCGACCGTCGAGTCGGCGCTGGCCCGGCTCGTGGAGGCCGGTGTCGAGCTGATCGGGACGCCGATCGTGCGCGGCCGCTGACGGGGGCGAACTACCGGTCGTAGGCCGACCAGGGGACCGGAGCTCGGCCCGTCTCGATCTGCCCGATGAACTCGGCGAGGTACCACCGGCGGAAGCGGAGGGCGTCCGGCGGCGTGGCCAGGGTCAGCAGGTGCTCGCCGGCCGCGCAGTACTCGTCGGCCTCGTCCAGCAGCGCCCCCAGCGTTCGGGCCGCGTGCGCCACCGTCACCGGGACCGTGTAGACGAGGTCGACCCGGGTCTCGCCGCGCTCGATCGCGGCATCACGAACGGTGTCGACCGCGCTCGTGATCCGGTGTACTCGGCGCTCAGGTGCTCGATGAGCGTCGTCAGGCGCCGCGGCAGCGCGTGGCGCCCGGACCCGTCGGGCGGGCCGCCGTTGGACGGCAACGCCAGCAGCGCGAACTCGCGCCGCAGCTCCTCGTTGTGCTCGCGAGCCCGCTGGTAGACGTCGAAGTCCAGGAGGTGGACCTCGACGAGCCGGGCGTGGGTCCCCGCGCTCATCCGACCGCCTGGGCCGGCAGGCCCTCGTCGAGTGCGGTGAAGAAGTCGAGGTCCGGCTCCACGGCGGCCCCGCCGTCGCACAGCTCGAACCAGACCGCCTTGCCGGTGTCCCGCTGCTCCGCGCCCCAGCCCCGCGCCAAGCGGTCGACGAGCACGAGCCCCCGCCCGGTCCCGCTGACGAGGCTGTTGTGTCGCTGGCGCGGGCGGACCGGGCTGGTGTCGGCCACCTCGACGCGCACGCACCCCTCCGTGTCGCTGACCGCGACGCTGACCGCGCTTCCGGCGTGCAGCAGCGCGTTGGTCACGAGTTCGCTGACGAGCAGCGCCGCCGTGTCGGTGAGTGCCGAGTGGCCCCACGCGACGAGCCGCGACGTCACGAAGCGACGAGCGGCTCCCACGCTCCTCGGATCGCACGGCAGTGCGGTCTCCATCCGCATGCGACGAGAATACGGACCCGCATCGTTATGCGCGCATCCACGTCGCCACCGTCTGTGGTGAGATTTCGCCACCAAGGTGGCGGGACGGCCGCGACCGGGACGGGAGCGACGGGTGCGCATCCTGATCTGGCATGTCCACGGCTCGTGGACCACGTCGTTCGTCCAAGGCCCGCACACCTACCTGGTGCCGACCACCCCCGACCGCGGACCGGACGGGCTCGGGAGGGCACGGACCTACCCGTGGCCCGACCGCGTCGAGGAGGTCCCCGCCGAACGGCTGCGGGACACCGCGTTCGACGTGGTCGTGCTCCAGCGGCCGCACGAGCTGGCCTTCCTGTGCGAGCAGTGGACCGCCCGGCGACCGGGGCGGGACGTCCCGGCCGTCTACGTCGAACACAACGCGCCGCAGGGTCGCGTCAACGAGATGCGCCACCCCGCGGCCGACCGCACCGACGTCACGGTGGTCCACGTCACCCACTTCAACGACCTGTTCTGGGACACCGGAACGACCCGGACGCGGGTGATCGAGCACGGCATCGTGGACCCGGGGTACCGCTACACCGGGGAGCTGCGCCGCATCGGCGTGGTCGTCAACGAGCCGATCCGCCGGGCCCGGGTCACGGGCACCGACCTGCTGCGCCGGTTCGCGGCGGCCGGGCCCCTCGACGTGTTCGGCATGCAGGTCACGCCGCTCGCGACGGAGGGATACGCCGTCCACGACGACTGGCCCCAGGGGCGCATGCACGCCGAGCTCGCCCGTCGCCGGGTCTACGTGCACCCGATACGCTGGACCTCCCTGGGGCTGTCCCTCCTCGAGGCCATGCACCTGGGCATGCCGGTGGTCGCCCTCGCCACGACCGAGGTCGTCGCCGCCGTCCCCGAGCACGCGGGAGCGGTCGCCACGAACGTCGACCTGCTCGTCGATCGCTGCCGGCGACTTCTGCAGGAGCCCGACGAGGCCCGCCTGGCCGGGAAGGCGGCGCGCGAGGCCGCCCTCGCCCGCTACGGGCTTCCCCGCTTCCTCGCGGACTGGGACACCCTGCTGGAGGAGGTCGTCGCGGAGCCGAACCGGTGGCGATCTCGCGTGCCCCAGTCAGGAAGTTACCGAGAGCTCTCCTCTTGACTACTATATGTTACTCAGCGGCCCTGCCACGCGGTCGGCGTCGTCCCCGGCACCGAACCATGCGGCCTCCCCTGGCCGTCTCGGGTCGAAACCAGGGGTTTCGTTGCATCCCCCTAAGGGGGATGACATGTTCCGTCGAGAGTGAGGTATGACATTGGCCTCTCGCGTGTCCCGCGGGGACAGTGAAAAGCTCCGCTAAGGGGTGACGACCTCGTCGGGAGGGCCCGTGGCGCACAACCCGAACCACCTCGAGTGGCGTCGGATCGAGGTGGACGGCCGCTCGGCGGTCTACGCCATGGCGGGACAGGAGGGGCGGTCGCTCGTCTTCCTGCACGGCTGGGGACTCGGGTACCGCGCGTATAAGAAGGCACTGCGGGGGCTCGTCTCCCTCGGCCTGAAGGTCTACGCGCCCGCCCTGCCCGGGTTCGGCGGCACCGCCGACCTGCCGAGCGACGAGTTCGCGCTGCCCGGCTACGCCGACTGGGTCGCGACGTTCATGAAGGCTGTGGAGATCGACCAGCCGGTCACCCTCGTCGGCCACTCGTTCGGCGGCGGCGTCGCGATCCAGACCGCGCACGACCACCCATCCCTGATCAGCAAGCTCGTCGTCGTCAACTCGATCGGCGGGTCCGCGTGGACCGGCGAGGGGTCGACACTGAAGACGATCGCGGAGCGCCCGCTGTGGGACTGGGGGATCCACTTCCCGGCCGACGTGCTCCCGTGGCGTCAGGTGACCAGGGTGCTCCCGGTCATCCTCGAGGATGCCGTCCCCAACCTGCTGCGCAACCCCGGGGCGATCTGGCGGGTCGCCGGGCTCGCCCGCCGGGCGGACCTGACCGCGGAGCTCGAGGAGCTCAAGCGCCGGCGGATGCCGGTCGTGGTCCTGTGGGGCGAGAACGACAAGGTGCTCCC
>DATGDX010000040.1:0-2690 GCA_035310665.1 Mycobacteriales bacterium
TGCCAGCGGAACGCGGTTCGCGCGGTGACCGTGACAAGGGGGTGCCGGAGGGTCACCCGGCGGCACGGCGGGGGCGGCGGTGGCGACGGCCCGGCGTTTCCGGGATTCCCGCGAGCCGCGCGGCGAGGCCGGCGATCGCGGTCCGGGCCGGAGACCGGGGCGCGACCTCGCTGAGCGTTCGCCCGGACGCGAGCGCGGCATCGAGTGCGGATCGGTCGTACGGGACGACGGTGAGGTCGGTGACCCCGGCGTACCGCGCCAGCGCCGCCGCGACCTCCCGGTGCGGGTCGCCGGGGACGACGGTCTTGCGCACCCGGTTGACCACGACGACCAGGTCGAGCTCCGGGCGCAGTTCCCGGAGCTCGGGCAGGCCGCGGATCAGCCGCTGCAGCCCGACCGGGTCCGCGCTCCCGACCGGGATGATCACGTCGGCCGCGGCGGGTGGCGAGCGTGGCGCCGTTGCGGCGCGGGGCGACGGTGTCGTACGCGAGCTCCTCGTCCTGCTCGAGGGCGAACCCACAGTCGACCACGGTGGTCTCGGCGAGCGAGCGGGCGAGCGCGAAGACGGTGTCGAGAGCGGGAGGGTGCAGCTCCGGCCACCGGTCCGCCCGGCTGATCCCGGTGAGCACGCGCAGTCCCGGGCGCACGGTGCGGGCGACCCGAGCCAGGCCGGGCAGGTCCAGGGACCCGTTGTTCGCCAGCCGGGCGGCGGCGGCGAGACCGGGCGCCTCGTCGAGCAGCCCGAGAACCTGTGCGACGACGCCGCCGTAGCTGTCGGCGTCGACGAGCAGCGTCTCGGTGCCGAGGAGGGCCAGCTCGGCGGCGAGGGTCACGGCAACCGTGGTGCGCCCGGGCGCGCCGGTCGGCCCCCACACCGCGACCAGCCGCCCCGACCCTGGCGCGACCGCACCCGGTGCGGGCGCATCGGGCGCTGGCGCGTCGGGAAGCGCCCGCCGGGGGTCGGCGTACGCCCTGGTCGACGGGCCGGACGGCCCGTTCCTCGCCGCGCCGACCGCCTCGATCACTGCCGCGGCGAGGACCCGGGCGCCGGCGTCGGCGGGGACCACCGCGGCGACGCCGAGCTGCCGCAGCCGCCGCTCCGCCTCCTCTTGCCGGGGTCCACGAGACCCACGACCGCGAGGCCGGCCAGCCGGAGCCGGGCGAGCGCGTCGCGGTCGAGCCGACGCAGGTCCGCGGAGAGCAGCACCGCCTGCGCGGTCCCCGCGGCCGCGGCGGCGAGCAGGTCCGCGAGGTCGACGCAGCGCCGGGCGATGCTCACGCCGAGGTCGGCGCGGTCGAAGCCGGCGACCACCTCGGACTCCCAGCGCGCGTCGGTGACGGCGGTAAGAACGCAGACACCCACCGCTACCCGCCCTGCTCGCCCCGCCCGCCCGGCGATCCGCCGGGGACCGCGGTGCCGTCGGCGCCGGTCGGAACCCGCACGAGGTCGAGCGCGCCCCGCTGCGCGGCCGCGACGACGGCGGCCACCTTCCCCTCCGGTACCTGGAGCACGACACCGAGGTCGGACCCCGCTCCGAAGCGGCCCGCTCCTTCGTCGATCGAGGCGACGACGGCGCGGGGGAGCACCAGCTGCGACGAGCCGCTGGGTTCTCCCCCCTCCGGCTTCGGGGTCACGTACAGATCGACGAGGCTGCCGTGCCCGAGCGCGACCGGCACGTGGTGGCGCTGGACCGGGAGGGTGACCAGACGCAGGGAGGTGGCGGTGCCCGGCGGGCGCAGCGCGGCGCGGGCGATGAACTCATCGGCGCCGACCGCGCGGGCGAGGACGAATCCCGCCGGGTCCGCGCGGGCCGCGAGGTAGCGCCGGCCGTTGCCGTAGAAACGCACGCGTCGGACGGTCAGGTCGCCACACGCCAGCACGGTCCCCGCGGCCAGGTCGAGGCGGGCGGCCCACACCTGCTCGTACTCGTCGGCGTCGGAGACGACCTTCGCGCCGACGACGACCGAGACGAGGACGAGCAGCACGCCGGCGACCAGCCGCGGGTCGAGCCAGCCGGGAGCCGCCAGTCGAACCGCCCGAGGCGACGGGATCTCGGGCACCTGATCCTCCTCGTCCTCACGGTCCGACTTCCATCCTGCCGGTCTTGCTGCTCTTTGTCCTGGTATCTTCCGATTCGCTTTGTGGACGCCATCGCGAGCGCCCGGACGCAACACGGGGCAAACTGAACCGACGCGGTGCAACGGCAGCGCATCGGTGCTCATGGGAGGAGTCGAGGGGCCGCGACGATGGCAACGAGCAGGTTCCTGCAGCTGTCCGACGTCGCCGAGGTTCTCAACATCTCCGCGGCTCAGGCCTACGCTCTCGTCCGGTCGGGCGACCTGCCCGCGATCAAGATCGGCGGCCGCGGTCAGTGGCGTGTCGAACGCGACAAGCTCGAGGCCTACATCCAGCGGTGCTACGCAGACACCGAGGCCTTCGTCGCGGCCCACCCGTTCGGGCGGGACGAAGAGCCCGAGGACTGATCGGGCGGCCTGGCGGTCGCGGCCGTCCCGGGCCGCCTGGCGGTCGCGGCCGTCCGGGCCGTCGCCCCCCGCCGTCACGCCGAGCGCACCAGGGCGAGCGCCCGGAGGGGCAGCGTCCGGACCGCGCGGACCGCCGCCGCCCGCCGCGGCTCCCCCGGTGCGTGTTCGGCGATCTCGACGAAATCCGCGCCGACGCGGTCGATCGT
>DATGDX010000041.1:0-11404 GCA_035310665.1 Mycobacteriales bacterium
GCACGTCGTCACGACGTTCGGCGCGATGGCGCTGTTCTGCCTGGTGCTGGCCCGGGTCGTGGGTCTCGTGCGAGTCGTCGAGGAGGGCCGGGAGCGGCTGCGGCACCAGGCGATGCACGACGGCCTCACCGGCCTGGCGAACCGCACGTACTTCGCGCAGCGGGTGGAGGAGGAGCTGGCGCGCGCGGGCGGCGACTCGCAGGTGGCCGTGCTCTTCGTCGACCTGGACGACTTCAAGACCGTCAACGACAGCCTCGGGCACGCTGCCGGCGACGCGCTGCTCACGGTCGTCGCCGAACGCCTGCGCACGTGCGTGCGCCGCGGTGACGTCGTGGCCCGACTCGGTGGCGACGAGTTCGCCGTGCTGCTCGGCGACGTCCGCGCCACGGGCGAGGTGGTGCACGTCGCGGAACGGATCCTCGGCGTGCTCGGTGCGCCCGTGCCGATCGGTGACCGCGAGGTGCTCGTCGCGGCGAGCGTCGGGGTCGCCCTCTCCTCCACCAGCGACCAGGCACCGGTCGCCGGCGACACCGAGGGCCTGCTCCGCGGTGCCGACGTCGCGATGTACCTGGCCAAGTCCAAGGGCAAGGGTCGTTACGAGTTCTTCGAGCAGCAGATGTACGACGAGATGGTCGACCGGCTCGAGCTCAAGGCCGACCTCGGCATGGCGCTGGAACGGGACGAGCTCGAAATCTTCTACCAACCGATCGTCGACCTCGGCGGCGGGATCGCCAGCGTCGAGGCACTCCTGCGCTGGCACCACCCGCAGCGCGGCACGGTGCCCCCGGTGCAGTTCATCCCGCTCGCCGAGGAGACCGGGCTCATCGTCCCGATCGGCCGCTGGGTGCTCAACCAGGCGTGTGCGCAGGCCCAGCGGTGGCAGCAGGACCGGCACGGTGAGAGCCCGCTCGGCCTCAGCGTCAACCTCTCGGTCCGCCAACTCCACGACGACAAGCTCGTCGACGACGTCGCCGACGCCCTGTCCGCGAGCGGGCTGGCACCGCAACTGCTTACCGTCGAGATCACCGAGAGCGTCCTCATGAGCGACGGCGAGGCGACGCTTGCGCGCCTCGACCGCATCAAGCGACTCGGCGTGCAGATCGCGATTGACGACTTCGGCACCGGGTATTCCAGCCTGAGCTACCTGCAGCGATTCCCGGTCGACGTCATCAAGATCGATCGCTCGTTCGTCTCGGCGCTGGGGGTCGCCGACGAGACGCGCAGCTCGGCCCTCATCCGCTCGGTCGTCGACCTGTCGCAAGCGCTGCAGCTCGTCACCGTGGCCGAGGGCATCGAAGACGACTGCCAGCTCGCCGCGCTCGAGGCGCTGAACTGCCGGCGGGGACAGGGCTACTACTTCTCCCGTCCGGTCGACGCCGCGACGGCCACCACGCTGCTGCGCACCTCCCCCGGCACGCACACTCCCACGCGCTCCGCCGCCGCAGGCGCGAGGCAGTGCGCCGACCATGTCGTCGAGGTGTATCGGGGGGCGAGCGCGCTCGATCAGGTCGCCGCGGACCTGGACGAGCTGCACGCGGCGCTGCTCGTGCCGGTCAACGCGCGCCGGCCCTGGCTGGCCACGTGGGTGGCGACGCATCCGGCGTACGAGCCGTGGGTCGTCGTGGTGCGGCGGCCGGGCGACACCGGGATCGCGGGAGCAGCGCTGCTCGCCGCGCGGCCCGCCGGAGCCGGCCTCGTCGTCGTCAACCTCGGGTACGGCACCAGCAACCTGACTGTGCTGCCCGCGCGCTCGGGCTCGGCCGATGCCCTTCGCGGCTGCCGTCGTCGAGCTGCTCACGTCGCTGAACCAGCAATGGTCGCTGCACCTCGAGCAAGTGCCCGCCGGGGATCCGGTGGGGTCCGCCGTCGCCGCACGGCTCGGTGAGCGCGCGCAGCTGCACCCGGACCTGCGGGTGCCGCGGGTGTCGCTCACCGGCCGCGGTGAGCTGCGGCCCTACCTGTCCCGCAACACCCACCGCTCGCTGAAGAAGGCGCGCAACCGACTGGCCGTCGAGGGGCGCGAGGTGCAGGTCGAGTTCGTCGCCGACTCGGTGTCAATCGCCCGGCTGCTCGTCGACGTCGAACGCGTGCACCGGCAGCGCGACCACGACTCGGAGCGCGACAGCGACCTCGACGACCCGACCGGCCTGGTGTTCTGGCGCCAGGTGATCCTGCAGCACAGCCTGCGCGGAGAGGTCGAGGTCGCCACGCTGCGGATAGACGGTGAGCTCGCGGCGTACGTCGTCTCGTTGCTGGACGGGTCGAGCTACCGCGTGTACGACGGGCGCTTCGACACGTCTTTCGCAGAATACGCACCGGGCCGGCTGCTGGAAGCGGCGGCTCTCGAACGAGCGCTGCAGGACCCGCGGTTCACCGAGCTGGACTGGTGGAGCGGGGTGGCGTCGGAGAAGCTGTTGAGCGAGAACGTCAGCTGCACCCGCCAGTGGTTGGGCGCCTCCTCACAGCTCGCCACCGCGACGCCGGCCGGCGAGATGTCCGACGTGCCGCTGCCACGAACGGCCCCGATCGACGACGTGCTGCCCCGGATCGCCGCGCACGAGGCCGAGCAGTGACCGTCGTGCTGGCTCTGGCCGCGGCCGCGAGCTGGGGGTCGTCGGATTTCGTCGCCGGGATCGCCAGCCGTCGCGCCTCCGGGCTCAGCGTCGTGGTCGCGGCCCACCTGACGGGGCTGCTGGCCCCCTGCTCGTCGCGGCTCCCGTCCTCGGGGGCCTCACGGAAAACGGGGGCCGCTGGATGGGGGGCCGCGGCCGGATGGGGGGCCGCGGCCGGGATCTGCGGCGGCATGGGCGCCGCGCTGCTCTACCGCGGGCTCGCGATCGGCCGGATGGGGGTAGTCGCCCCCGTGACCGCGGCCGGGGCGGCGGCCCTGCCGACCGCGGCCGGCCTTCTCCTGGGAAACGGTCTCGACCCGCTGGCGCTGGTCGGCATCGCGCTCGCGCTGCCCGCGGTCGTCCTGATCGCCCTTCCTCACCCCGGAACCACCACGACCCCTGCCACCCCCGCCCGCGCGCGTCGGCCGACGCGCGTGCTCCGGCGGTGGCTGCACGAGCCGGGGTTGGCGGAAGCGCTGCTGTCCGGCGCCGGCTTCGGTGGCTTCTACCTGTTCCTGGAGCGGGCACCGGCGGACGGTGGTCTGCTGCCCCTCATCGCGGCCCGGGTCGCGTCGGTGCTCCTGCTCGCCGGCTTCGCGGTCGTCACCGGGCGTCGGGTCCTGCCGTCCGCGGGCGCGCGAGCGGGCGCGGTCGCGGTCGGCGCGCTCGACGTGGCCGCGGCCAAGCTCTACCTGTTCGCGGCCCGGACCGGGCCGCTGCCGGTTGTCGCCGTCCTCAGCTCGCTCTATCCCGTCACGACGGTGGGGCTCGCCCGGGTCATCGAAGGTGAACGGTGTCACCGGTGGCAGGTGGCAGGGCTGGTCACCGCGGGGGTCGCCGTCGGGCTGTTGTCCGTCGCCTGAGCGCGACGGCGCCGACCGCGGCTTGCTTGACTGCTCGACGACGATCGCCCTGGCTTGGGGCAGGTGGTCGCGACGACCGAGGCGGCGATGGAGGAGGCTGCGATGAGTTCGGGACACGGACGCAGTCGTACAGGCAAAGCCGTCGGTTGAAGGAGCATCATGCTCGACCTGGAGCCCGCCACCCGCATGCTGGCCGATCTCGTCCGCGGTGTTCGCGAGGAGCAGCTGACCCTGCCCACCCCGTGCGCCGGGGCATCCCTTGGGGACCTGCTCGACCACGTCGACGGGCTGTCGATCACCTTCACCGCCGCCGCGCGGAAGACATCCTCGCCCGGAGGCGGTCAACCCCCCCGCCCCGACGCCTCCCGGCTCGGGACCGACTGGCGGACTCGAATCCCGGACCGGCTGGCAACGCTCGCGGCCGCGTGGCGCGACGAGAGCGCATGGGCGGGCATGACGAGCGTGGGCGGCCAGGAGTTCCCCGGCGACGTCGCCGGCCTCATCGCAGTCGACGAGGTCATCGTCCACGGCTGGGACGTCGCGGTTTCGAGTGGCCAGGACTTCCGCTGCGAGCCGCAGCTGGTCGAAGCGGCGCTCGGGTTCGCCCGAGGGGTCGTGTCGGAGAACCCGCAGGGGGTGCCCGGGCTGTTCGGTCCCCCGGTCCCCGTGCCGGACGACGCGCCGCTGCTCGATCGGCTCCTCGGGCTGACCGGCCGCCACCCCGAGGGCCAGCCGCACCCTGGTGGTGCCTGAGCTGCTTTTCAGAGCACGAGCTATGAGAGCTCGAAACGCGTGACGCGTGACGTTGGAGGACGAGCAACGGGGATTTCCCCGTCCCTCCGCGCCTTGGCGCTCGTGGCCGTCGGTGGCAGACTCCCGTTCGTCGAGTCGCGTCACGGTCGGCGGCGCGGCCCTCCCTGACTGACGCGTCACGTTCGCGGCGTGACATCGCGAGAATGCCGGACGGCACCGGATTGATGGTGGATGAGGACAAAGAGCGCATGAGTGAATCCGTGCCCGTGTTGCCGTTCGAGCGCGAGGAGCCGCTGGACCTGCCGCCGATGTACCTGCGGTTGCAGGCGGAGCGACCGATCGTCCGCGTCCGCACGCCCGGCGGGGGATCCAGCCTGGCTGGTGACCCGCTACGAGGACGTCAGGGCGCTGTTCGCCGACGAGCGGTTGGGCCGCTCGCATCCGGAGCCGGAGCGGGCGCCGCGGGTCACTCAGGCGGAGTTCCTCGGCGGTGCCACTTCCGGTTACGAGACCGAGAAGGAGGACCACGCGCGGATGCGGCGGCTGATGGCCCCGCCGTTCTCCGCCCGCCGCGTGCAGGGGCTGCAGCCCCGCATCCAGCGGCTCGTGGACGGTTTGCTGGACCAGCTGGCCGCCTCCGGTCCCCCGGCCGACCTGCACGAGACGCTGTCCGTCCCGCTGCCCCTGCTGGTCATCTGTGACCTGCTCGGCGTGCCGTACGAGGATCGTGACACGTTCCGCCGGTACGTCGAGGACATGGCCTGCGTCCACGACCGCGCGCGGGGAACGGCGGGGCGGGACGGCCTGCACGACTACATGGCCGACCTGATCGAGACGAAGCGGTACGCCGCCGGCGAGAACGTCATTCGCGATTTCGTCGCGGCGCGGGACGCCGAGCAGGTGAGCACCGACGAGATGGTCACCCTGGCCATGGGCCTGCTCTTCGCCGGGCACGAGACGACGGTGACGCGCATCGACTGGGGCGTGCTGCTGCTGTTCGACCACCCCGACCAGCTCGAGGCGCTGCGCCGCGACCCGGGTCTCGCCCCCGGCGCGGTCGAGGAGATCCTGCGGATGGCGGCGCCGAGCGCGGGCAGCGGGCTGCCGCGGTACGCCGGCGCCGACATCGAGATCGGCGGGGTCACCATCGCCGCGGGGGACCTCGTGCTGCTCTCGTCGCTGTCCGCGAACCGGGACAGCGACGTCATCGACGACCCGGATCGCTTCGACATCACCCGCCCGGTCACGCCGCACCTGACGTTCGGGTTCGGCCCCCGGTTCTGCGTGGGAGCCACCCTCGCCCGGATCGAGCTGCAGGCGGTCTTCGGCGTGCTGTTCCAGCGCTTTCCCACGCTGCGGCTGGCCGTGCCGCTGGAGCAGGTCCCGCTGCGGCGGGGCATCGTGACCGGCGGGGTGACAGCGCTGCCGGTCGCCTGGTGACCCCAACCGCGGCATCGAGTCGGGGGATCACCGCGAGGTGGGGGCCGAGCGGGGCGACCAGGAATAGAGCACCTCGGGGCGCCCGGGTGCGCCGTAGCGGGGTGAGCGGGCGGCGGTGCCGGCATCGGCGAGGTGCTCGAGATGGCGACGAGCGGTGACCCGTGACACCCCAAGCGCCTCGCCGACGTCGGTCGCGGACATCGGGGCGGCGGCGGCGCGCAGCGCGCCGACGACGGCGGCCGACGTCTGCCCGTTCAACCCTTTCGGCACCGCGGCGTCGCTGAACCCGCGCAGCGCGCCCAGCGCGCGGTCCACGTCGTGCTGGGCCGCGACCGTCCCCGCCTGCGCGGTCACCTCACGCCGGTACTCGGCGTACCGCTCCAGCTTGTCGCGAAAGGACGCGAACGTGAACGGCTTGAGCAGGTACTGCACGACGCCTTGCGCGACGGCGGCGCGTACGACGTCCAGGTCGCGCGCCGACGTCACGGCCATGATGTCCACGGTCTGCCCGCGGGCGCTCAGCGTGCGGCACACGTCGAGGCCCCCGATGTCGGGCAGGTAGAAATCGAGCAGCACGAGGTCGACGGGGTGCCGGGCGACGAACCGCAGCGCCTCGCCCCCGGAATGCGCCACCCCGACCACGGCGAACCCGGCCAGACGCTCGACGAACGCGCGGTGCGCGTCCGCGATCAGAGGCTCGTCGTCGACGACCGGGTGCGGATCCCGCTCACGGGGCACCGCCGGTGGCGGCCACGGACGCGGGCTGCGGCGCCGGCAGCCGCACGGTGAACACCGCGCCCCCGGCGTTCTCGACGCGCACCGTCCCGCCGTGCCTTCTGATCACCTGTCGAACCAGGGCGAGGCCGAGACCGCGACCGTGCGGGTGCTCGGTCGGCTTGGTCGACCAGCCGCGGGTGAACGCCTCGTCGAGCCGGGCGGGGTCCAGGCCGGCTCCGGTGTCGGCGACCCGGACGAGCAGGGCGTCACCGTCCTCGCGCACCGTCACAACGACGCGGCGCGGCGGGGGCGCGCCGAGCGCCGCGTCGACCGCGTTGTCGACGAGGTTCCCGACGACCGTGACCAGGTCGCGCGGGTCGACGGCGACCCCGCGGACGCTCGCGGCCCTGTTCCTGGCCCAGGCGACCAACGTCGACCTGTCCTGGCGCGGGAGCTCGGCATCATCGGCGTGCTGCTGCTGACGTCCAAGGGCGCCGCCGGTGTGACCGGCTCCGGTTTCATCGTGCTGGCCGCGACCCTGTCCTCGGTCGGCACCATCCCCGTCGCGGCCATCATGCTGATCTTCGGGATCGACAAGTTCATGTCCGAGTGCCGCGCGGTGACCAACATGGTGGGCAACAGCGTGGCGACCCTCGTCGTGGCCAAGTGGGAGGGCGTCTTCGACCGCCGCCAGGCCCGCGCCGTGTTCAACGGCGACGTCAAGGTCGACGCGCTGTCGGTGCTCGACGACGCGGTCCGCGCTCCGCAGGCGGAGCCCGCCGCCGCCTGAACACGGTCCGCGGCGACGGGTTTCGAGCTGCGCGAAGTCGGCTTACGAGGACATCGGCTACCGCGAGGGGTGAGGACGGATCCTTCACCGGGCAGGTTGTGGACATGGCCACGGCAGCGCGCATCGGTCCGCCCGCTGTCACAAGCGTTTGCGTGCGCGTAGGAGGGCGACGTCCAGCGGCAGTTCGTACTGGCCGGTGAGCTCGAATCCTGCTTCGGCCACCAGCCGGCGATAGTGGCTGGCGGTCCGCTCCTGCCCTCCCACATTGCACATCATGTGGATGTCCTAGGCGAACGCGAGGGACGGCGAGTCGTCTTCCGGGAGGAGACGTTCCATGAGGGGCAGGTCGGCATGCCCGGGCATCGCCTCGGCGCACCGCTTCAGGATCGTCTGACATCCTTCGTCGTCCCAGTCATGCAGGACCCGCGACAGGATGTAGACGTCGCCGCCTCGGGGCACGGCAGTTGTGAAGTCGCCGGCGACGAGCTCGCACCGGTCTGCGCAGCTCGCCTTCGCCAGCTTAGACCGGGCGGCCTCGATGGTGTGGGGACGCTCAAGGAGCACACCCCGCAGGTGAGGCGCCGCGCGCAGGATCTGGCCGAGCAGCTCGCCATTGCCGCCGGCGACGTCGACTACGACCCGCGCGGCGGAGAAGTCGACGTTCTCGACCACGTGGCCGAACAACGACGCGCCGGAGGCCATGGCGCGGTCGAACAGCTTGGCGAGGTCAGGGCGCTCGGCGAAGTAGTCGAAATGGTTCTTTCCAAACAGACAAACAGACGCTTGAAGGACTCCTGCCCGCTGCGCACCGAGTGGATCAACTGGCCGAACGACTCGTAGAACGAGCCGCCATAGAGCAACGCTAGCGGGTGGAGCGAGTGATCCGTATCGGTCCTCAACAGTTGACCCATGTCGGTGAGTTCGAACGTGTGCCCGGAAGCTTCAACGATGCCCAGGGTGGCCAGGTAGCGGAGCAGCCACCGCAAGCTGTCATGATCGGTGTCCGTCAGCCTCGCCAGCCGCTGGGTCGTCGCACCGACGTTGCCGGCCAGGTGGTCGGCGAGTTTCAGTTCGGCAGCCACGGCGATCGCTTGGGTTGCCCACGCGCCGGTCATCAGCTGCAAGAGTCGGTGGGCCGGCTGCTTCGACTGGCTGCGATGGGCTGCCAGGATTCCCGGCCGATGCCCTTCGGTGACCAGCTCGAGCCTCCGATGCAGCTGCCTGGGACGATTGGCATCGCAGAAGTAGAGCATGGTGGCGTCCTCGTGACCGTTGTAGCCCCCACCGTCGGAACTCATTCGGCCTCGATCGGTGAACATTGACCGCAGTCCAGAGAGGACAACGTGGTCCGCCGTGCTCGCCTCAACGGCAACGTGAGCCTCCTGAGCGTTCGCCCGTTCGCCCGCGACGATGTCGTCCAGGCCGGCTCCCGGCGGCACCGCCAGCGCAAAGATCTCGACCTCGCACGGTTGGCCATCCCTGCCCGGTACCGGGGCGCGCAGGATGCCGACCTCCAGGGATCGACGGGGCCGTCCGTAGCGGCGGCTCAGCCGATCGCGCACGACGAGGCTGGGCGTGATCTCGCCGACCGCAAGGCCGCACGCTCGTAGATCCTCGCGCAGCTCGGTCAGCGTGGGTGGAAAAACAAGCACTGCCGTGTGGGCGAACCTGCAGTGCATGCCGACCGCCGCCTGCTCCTCGGCGGTGAGGTCAGGCAGCATCTGCGCGAGGACGCTCCCGGTGTTGTTGACCCGAATGAAGCCGACGGCCTCGTTGATGCGTACGAGATCAGCCTGGTCGATTCGAACCCACTCAGCCTGCTGCCGTTTCATAGCCCCCCCGGTCGTGCTTGTGATGCCCACCCCGCGAGTGCGGGGATCAGATCCCGACGTAGTTCTCGGCAAAGAAGTCCTGGTGTGAGCGCGAGCTCTGCAGACTCTTCAAGCGGGCCCGTTGCAGTGCCCGCAAGAAGAGGGCCTCCTCGCCGCTCCCGGAAGGGCCGTGCAGCAGGTCGATCATCCAGTGGGAGAACTCCTGCGCCCGCCAGATGCGTGGCATGCACTCGGCCGAATAGCGGGCCAGTGGCCGCTCGTCGTCCCGTTTCAGGCCCGCTGTCAGGGCCTTGGCCAACACCTCCCGTAGGTGCAACTCGTCCCAGATCCGTCGGTCCGACCAGCGTTCCGGCTCGTCCCCCTTCGGGCACTGAAGGTAGTAGCGGGTGGCCGACGGGCTCCGTGCCATGTGCCCGGCGAAACCTCTGTCATGGATGGCATAGGCCACTGCCGCCATACTTTGCGGTGCTTCCGCCAGAATCGCCAGCCACGAGACCCCGTGGTCTCGCCAGGATCGCCGGACTGCCCTGTCCGGCATCGCCTGCCGCGAGATGCCGTGCTGGCCGTCGCAGCCGGCGACGTACCGGCCGTCACACCGGTGGACGTGGCCGTCGGCGCCTCGACACGTGATCCATGGCCGGTCCGAGTCGACGTCGTTCACGGCGAGCACGGTTGTCTCGAACCGCACGTCGCCACCGCGGCGGACGAACTCCACGGTGAGATCGCGAACCAGGTCTTGCTGTGGGTAGACGGTATGTGTCTCCCCGCGGCCCAACCCGCTGTACTTGAGCTCGAACTGCATCTGATCACTGCGGAACAGACACGTATCATGGTGCCGTCCATGCTTGAGGAGACCGGCCGCGAGGCCGTTCTCCTGCAGGATGCGGACGCTGTTCGCGGCAAGGAAACCAGCCCGCGCCCGACGTTCGACGACTTCGCGGCTCTGGCGCTCCAGGATCAGGCAGTCGATCCCTTCGGCCCGCAGCAGGTTGCCGAGGACCAGGCCAGCGGGCCCGGCTCCGACGATGAGTACCGTCGTACTATCCCCCGGTAGGTGATCGAACACGCCTACCTCCCCCACGCCCTGAGCCGCTTCTTCTCACCCCACCATGCGGCGGCTGCTGTAAAGGCGGGGCGAAGTAGGGCTAGCTGGGCCGCGCCAGGCTACGCGCACACGGAACGAGCCGAATGTTAGACGACCGTCAGACGACGGGCTAAATGCCCAGCACCGGGTCGATCGAGAGGTCGACCATGTGTCGTTGCGAACGATATATGAGACGGTATCAGCCTCGTTGCACGCTTCCGTCGTTTTGTGCCACCTGACGACAATGGCTCCGGCCTCTTTCGCAGGCGACACTGTCCGGGCCACGTCCAAGTCAGCGGCTTCGACGATCCCTATCACGGCTCGCGGCGCGGCCGTTCGGTCGCTGATTGACGACGATCAATTGTGAAAGCTGGCGAGCGTCGCCGTCGGGTACGAGACGCACCGAGGATGAACCTCAATCACGGTGGAAGGCAAGGACCGTTGGATCCTTGGGCCAGCGGGCGCTACTACGTTGGAATAGTTCCCAGTGCACGTCAACTCGAACCGGCCCCCACGCGACACGCCGAAGTAGAGCACCGAACGCCCGCCAAGCTCGGCATCCTCATGAGGGTTGTAGCCACCCCCTTCGGCGCGCATCGCGAATCCGTCGACCAAGACACGGCGAAGAGCGCTCAGTTTCTCCGGGTCTGGGTCGTTGACGTTGATGCAGCGGTCGGGGGCGTCGCCGTGTGACTGCCCAGAAGGCAAATCAGCTGGGCGAATCCTTGACTGCCTCCGGTTGCCGAGCCCGCCACCGGGCGGCTCGCGCTGCCCTGTCGGCCCTCCCAGACTCGGCCAAAGAAGTCGACCAAGAAGTTGTAGGCAACGTCGGGCCAGTGCTTGCGAGAGGTATGGAACGTGTAGATGCCGCGCAGTAGCTCCGGAACCGACGCGCCCGGGTCCGTTTGGCGTGTCGGTGTGGTGCACGAGCAGAAAACCGGACGTCCGGTTCGGCGACGAGCGGGCCGGTGGAGGCGAGGTCGTTCGCCCACGCGGCGCGCGGGTGGATACGCAGCGCTCCCGGACGCGGTGTCGCCGACACGGGGGTGCCCCAACCGATGACACCGCCCGCCAAGGTGAGACCAAGAGCCCTGAGGGCGTCTCGTCGCGAAGGGCAAGCAGCTCCCGAATCCACGTCGGAGAGCCGAGCTGCGCGAGCCATTCGATTGTCTAAGAACGTGTTTGAGATCGCCTCGGCGCGCCTCCGCGGCTTGACGAGCAATCGCTGGGATCTTGCGCGGTGTGGCGTCTTCCCCCTCGTCGCCGCGCGGGTACGACTCCGACCTGACGGACGAGCAGTGGCGGCTGATTGA